>CAXFCF010000043.1:0-7333 GCA_964000875.1 uncultured Candidatus Poseidoniales archaeon | reverse complement strand
ATCAGAAGAGGTTGCCAAAGTACTACAGCTGCTACAGCTGTCATTGTGAAGAACGCTAGCCTAGGGCTCCTAAATAGGAAGGTCATAGTGATTAGGAGAACAATCATCGTGGCTATCGTGGCATCTGACTGAGCGTCATGAACACCCTTGTTAATGTCTAAGGAAACCGGAAGTCCGCCGGTAAGTAAGGAATTCTTTACTCCTTCTGCATTCATTGCACGGCAACCCATGGCACCATCGCATCCACCCTCTGATAGGAAAGAATCGAGTTGCTCCCTTAATTCGCCTGCAACTGATAATCGAATGTATGGTTGATTGACATATATCAGAGTCTTAGTTTCACCTAGGTTAGCGACAGGCTCGTTCATCAGCATCGACCTTACTTCATAGGAAAGGGTGTCGAAAGCGACATTGATCATGACCTCTCTAGTAGTAGCGGTTGTCAGTACGATGTCTCCTGTGATTATGCACTCAAGTTGTGCCGGATCGTCCCAACAGGGTGAGTGTAGAATTTCCCATAGAGACCTGTCATACATCTCTTGGCCAGAAAGGTTGACATTGATGTGTACACCTTTCAGTATGGTTACCAGACTGATTGAAGTGGTGTTAGCCACATTGTTGATTTTTTCTTCCTGCATCTCTTCAATTGCATCGAGAACCTCAAGGTGCCGTATAGGTGCGATGTCGTCCCTCACGCCTCTCTCTTCAGCATCGACGATTACCATGTTCGTTTGGCCACCTTCGAACACAGTTGAGTATTCGGCTAAGGTTTCATACGACTCTAGGCCGGGTGGCACTTCATCAGAAGAACCAGTGATGTCCTTTCCCAATTCTGCGCCTAGTATCCAAGCTCCGGCGGCACTTACTATCAGGGCGACCGCGATAACCGCCCAAGCACCTCTTACTGGTACCTCGCCAATCTTCTCCCAAACCTTCTCAGCTCTTCCGCCTCCAGTCTTTCTATAGCGAACCAACCACCCAAGTGTAGGTACTAGTATTATCGAGAAGAAGAAAGTACAGGTGATCCCTAGAACTAAGGTGATTCCCACGGTTCTCATAGGTTGGATAGGTACCAACCATTCCCAAGCCAAAACACTGAAACCGATTATCGTGGTAATGGCAGAGAGTAGAACTGCGTGACCAGTGGTCATCACAGAATGTACCGTTGCCTCAAGATAGAGTTCCTTGTCCCATGGGTCGATTCCGCTCTCATCTCCTTCTCCGTCGACACCCCATCCACCTCCTCTCTCTTCGAGTAACCCGTTTCTTGTCTCTTCGATTCTGTTAATCAAGTGAAGCGCATAGTCTACCCCGAGTCCAATCAATATTGGGCCTGCGGCAATAATCATCGGTGTCATCATTATGTCGAGTATCACAGTGGTTCCGAATGTTACAGCTAGGGAGAGTATTATCGGTGTACCACAGATAATCAATACCTTGGGATTACGATGAAGGACAATCATCGCCAAACAGACGAACAGTAAACTGATGGGAAGCATGTCCTCGAGTTCCAGATAGACTGCGTCGGAGACATCATGGAGTACTGGAGTCAAACCAGTTACTGTGATGGCCTGGCGAGTAGGGAGTTCTCCCCAACGCTCCTCATCCATTGAAGAGAGTCTGACTCCTTCGTAATCCCTGGCGCAAAGAGGGTCATCGAATTGATTGTATATTTCTGGATTAGAAGCGCAGTCGGAAATCACAGTCTTGACATGCTGGATGAAAGCTTTGTGATCCAATATCTCGTTTCCATTCGGATCGGTTCGAGGGTCAACATCGGTTCCCTCCATGTCGAACCTTATTCCCATGACTACGACTGCAGTGTCCCAGATGCCATCTCCATCATTGGTTGGGTCACCATCGCCATCTCTGTCGACATTTGGGTCGCTGTCAGGGCTTGTGTCTTGGACGAGGCTATCGAGTGCCGAACCGAGATTCTCAACAGTGTTGTTAATCTGATCTTGGTTATCAGGAATGACATAGGTGTCCTGAGGAGCAGCTTGATTGGAAGTGGGGCAATCACCACTTGTTGGAGCTGGAACTGCGTACTTCTCCATGGCACAGGCGAATCGGGATGGCGCTGAATTTCCCTCCTTTATCATCTGGGGGGCGCTTAGAATCCAAACAACACCGTCATCTCTACCTCGGTCCTCCTTGTTCCAATCGATTCCTCTAGCATATCTGCTATTGTCGCTGTTTGCGTCATCTCCTTCGAGATAACTAATCTGTTTCAGTATTTCCAAATCGGTGATATTTTCGCTCCCTCTTTGATTTGGATCCTCGATAGCGTTGTCAGTGTGTATGTAGAGAAGCACGATGTCTGTAGACCATTGCTCCCGCACTGTTAGTAGCAAATCTGTAGAGTCAGCGCCATCAGGAAGGTATACCTCAACATCACCATTGATTTGTTGGCCGAAATCCATTGCATCCTTCCCGACCAGCATGGTCAGCAAAATCATCACAATCACGATTGGACCCGGGGAGCGAAGTACGGTTCGGTAGAACCTCTCCGTCTGTCCTTCAACCATAGAATGAGTCCAACTGCCCACTTCAGCACTGGCTGTGCGCACTTTCAGGGACAAAGATTCGAACAGGTGGTATGCTTCAGTCTCGGAAATCTTCGAAAACATCGACCGGAGGTCGATACCAGAACCCCCTTCTTCGTCCGACACATACTCACGGGGACGCGCTGGCGTCATGAACAGTTCGCCATTTGTGATGTCATTGAGATGCAAGTCACGGCAATCATTCGATGCCGAAGTCGCGGACTATTAGCCTGCGGAGCAGGGTTCTTGCACCTTGCAGGACAAAGCCCGTGAAAATCAGACTAATGCCGAACATCGAAATCCAAGCAGCGGTTAATCCTGGTCCTACTGTGAGGTCCATGTTAAGGGTCTCTCCAGTGAACTGGTTGAAGTTATTCAGTGCCCTCATGCCTATTGTAGATCCGAGGGTCAGCAGGCCTGCACCAGGGAGTCCGAATGCGATTAGAGGCTTTTTCTGTGATAGGGAGAGAAGAGCGTATGATAGGACTGTGAAACCATGGCTGACCGCTGTGAATCTAGATCCCTTGGGCACATCATATCTGATGACAGTAGGCACTTCTTGAACCTTCAATTCAAATTCCTTGCACTCTTCCAACATTTCAAGTGTTGACTCCATTCCATCTTGGTCGAATTTGATGGTTCTGAGTGCTCTGTTGGAGAATGCCCTGAATCCACTCTGTGTGTCCTTGACATCGAGGTCAGTCGATAGATTGGATGCAGCGGTGATTACCTTGATTCCGACTCTTCGATAGGCTGGCATTTCCTCGCCAGCGCCGCCATCGATGAATCTGGATCCAATGACGAAGTCTGCATCACCCGAATTAATCGGTTGCAATAGCTTCGGGATGTCACTTGGATCGTGTTGACCATCGCTGTCAAGGATAACTAGGGCACTTGCGTTTTGCTCGTTGGCGTAGTTGAAGATGGACTTGAGAGCTGCACCGTAACCACGATTAGTTCTGTGATGGATGACATGTGCGCCTGACTTCTTTGCTATTCGTGCAGATGAATCTGAGGAACCATCGTCGACACAAATCACATTGTCGACATGTCTCAGAGCCTGCAGTACAATGGTTCCAATTGTCTCCTCCTCGTTGTGTGCTGGCATCGCAGCAATCACTGGCCCAGAGGAATTCTTAGAATTCATCTGATTAAACCGTCTGACCATCCGTATATAGTGGTTTATACGAACAACAGACTCGACTCAATACATGTCGCTCTTTATTTCGCAACCGTCAAGGGGGGTTCGCCTCTCGGGCGAGTCGATGAAGTGCTTGGTTACGGGTGGGGCTGGCTTCGTAGGCTCACATTTGGTGGATGTTCTGGTGGATTCGGGTCACGAAGTTGTAATCTTCGACAATTTTAGTTCTGGCAGGGAGGACTTCATATCTCATCATGGGGATTCAATCAGCCTGATTAGAGGCGACCTACTAGATTTGAATGCAGTAAAGTCGAGTATGGAGGGAATCGACATTGTGTTCCACCTTGCGGCTAATCCGGATATCCGTCTTGGTACCGAGATTACTGACACCGACCTGAAGCAAGGAACCATCGCTACTTACAACATCCTGGAGTCGATGCGAGTAGCGGGTGTGAAGAAAATAGCATTCGCATCTAGTTCCGTGGTCTATGGTGAGGCGGATGTCATGCCAACGCCCGAGGACTATGGACCCCTGTTCCCCATCTCGCTCTATGGAGCGAGCAAACTAGGTTCCGAGGCTTTGATTACCTCCTGGGTTGGCACTTTCGGCCTCCAAGCATGGTTGTTTAGGTTCGCTAACATCGTCGGTGCACGTGGGACACATGGCGTAATATTCGACTTCATACACAAACTGCGAGATGATTCGACAAGGCTTGAGGTACTGGGTAATGGTAGGCAGGAAAAGTCGTACATGGAAGTAATCGATTGTGCCACTGCAATGCTTAGGATGGTTGAGTCAAGTGACCTCCCCATCAATTGCTTCAACCTCGGTAGCAACGACACATGCAGTGTAAGGAGAATAGCTGAGATAGTTGTGGAGGTTTCAGGACTCCCTGATGTTAGCATAGAGTACACTGGCGGTGACCGTGGCTGGGCAGGTGATGTTCCTAAGGCGATGCTCGATCCATCCAAGATGAACGCCGCAGGGTTCACAACTAGATTCGATTCCGAGGCGGCTGTAAGGCACACCGCCGAGACACTGATGCAGGAGATTGGTTTGGAATGAGGAGAGCAATACAGAGAGATTCGTTCCTTGGAAACGAACACGCGGACGCACGTATGACAGCCGCCTTTGGAATGATGGGTATCATGACCCTCATGGGGATATTGATTGTGCTTAATGCCAGCAATGTAGATGTTGGCCCATCCGAAGGCCAACTGGCTCCCAATCTGGTGGCTGCAAGTCACTCTGCAGGTGGCTCTTGGGGTAACGATTTCGTGCTGTACGACGAGATTGACCGAACTTGGGAGGCTGGTCAAGAAGGCAATTACTTCGTAATTCAATTCATTGATACGGACTGCAGTCATTGCTGGTCAGAAGGGTCTGAGATGTCAGATCTTCACGGCTACTGGGGCAATGACATCACATTCATCACCGTCGCAATATCATTGGGCAACCCCGGGTGGGAATCTAGCAGAGGGGAGATTGCAGCATTCCAGGAAAAGGCGGACAGGAGCGGTTGTAACGGTGACAACAACTGTGCAAACCGCCCCGGGGATGTTCATAATTGGCTCTATCTGGATGATTTGGATAACAGCGAGAGAGAAAATTGGGCTGTTCCGGGAACTCCCTTTGCGGTTGTCCTAGATCCTAGCGGCATAGTGATTTGGAACGGTGGCCAACACGCTGGTGAGGAGACCTTGATGCAGGGATTGGGACGTGTGATGCCAGAAGGAACTGGTGGAGGTGCCTGAGATGGTCGACGCAATGCTTGTCGTAATTGGCGCCATAATCGCTCTTGGAGCACTACCATGTTTCCCTCAAACCAATGAACTCACTTCCAAGATTACTGATGGTTGGTCTCAGACTCGACGCACCTTGTTGGGACTCAATATCATTCTGTTAGCAGGGATTATGGCATCCACTTGGACGATGATTATCAAGCGAGATCTTGTCGCTACTGGTGCTTCTGGATCATGTACCGCTGCTGGCTGCTCGGCACTGATTGGTAGCCATGAATGGAATACGATGCCAGTCATAGGTCTCGATTGGGGCTTGGTTGGTTTCATCGCCTTCGCAGCTCTAGGATTCTTGGCTTTGTCTTTGTTCTACGAGGCCGGAGAAGGTTGGGTTCGTAGGTATGTGGACATGGGATTCTATGCTAGCGCAGCAGGTCTTCCTTTCGTCGCTTGGTTGGTAGCAATAGAACTATTCTTGGCTGATGGGGCACCAGTCATATGCCCTTTCTGCACAATGGCTCACATCGCCACAGTCCTCTCATTCGTGATATTCCTTGCTTTGCGTAGGAAGCACGACGCTGGTGAGTGGGCGAACTGAGCCTTCATGGCTGATATACGCCATCTATCTCGAACAGACCTTGGTCTGTATCGATGTCGATTGGAATCATTCTGGTTACTGTGACTTCGATTTTGAAGTCCAATGGGAATGATTCCCTTAGCTCCGAGTACAATCTCTGCTGTGCTTCCTCGACTGTTCTACCCCTTAGGATCGTCAGACACTGAGTCATCTCCATTGTTGAGCTTTCAACATAGTACTCGATTAACCACTCTCGCATTTGTGGTGGCGCTCCCTCTTCAGTTCCTGTACGACCGGGCTCTCCAATCATCAGTGTTAAAGTTACACTACACCCTCATAAAGCGTCCGACGCGGATATGGTGATGCAGGCACGGGAATGGTTTATCGTGGTGGAAAAACCGAATCCGGTGAATTCAATCGTAAACAAAAGACATCTTCAATACGGCAATATGGACTCGGCGCGAGGGTAAATCAATCCCTGGATCCTTTGGTTAGCGGAATTACAAGAATTGTTCCGGCGAGAAGCATGATTCCTGCTGCCATCCATGTGGGTAAATTGGTTTGAGGTGGTATTGTTACCTCTGTAGTGGAGGTGGAAACATGTTTTCCATCATCGTTTACCAATAGTGTAGTCACTTCTAAACCATCGACATCCCAATGTTCTTCCAGAGGCACCTCGAGATGGTAAATCTGTGTCGAGGATTGGTTGATGCTCCAGGCATCCCTTGGTTCAGATTGTGAGATATTCAAGTCCACTAGTGAAATGATAGACACGCCCCTCAGTACATCGTCATGAATCTCAATTCCATTGAGGTTCTCTGCAGAAGATAGAGACACCCCGTCCTCAGTGAGGAATACGGCCAGCGTCATTCCTTCATGGGCTCCCCCATCTCCGTGAATTGTATATTCGATTCTGGCTACACTCTCTTCGAATTGTACATCTACAATGCTAGTAAACAGTGAGACTTGGTTCGACCTGACTTTCGTCATCTCTCGTTGAATGGTGTCCAAGTTACTCTCTCCAGTGATGTTCGTGCCATCTGGGAAGAATGCCGTTGGGTAATGTATCGACGCGGGATTAACTCCGATGAACCAATTGGTTATTGCCGATGCCCGTGAGCCGATTGGGTCAACTCCATCGTTTGGGTGCATAGCGATGGCTTTCCAACCTCCTCCGGAAGATTCCACCGCTGAAGATAGCACAGGGTCGCTGATTGCACACAAATCACACCACGAGGCGGTAGCGAGGAATATTATCGATGGCGAACTGTAATTTACACCTCCTTCGGATTCTTCGGTAGTAGTACCAGCTAAGGAAGAGCTGCTACA
>CAXFCF010000042.1:0-7377 GCA_964000875.1 uncultured Candidatus Poseidoniales archaeon | reverse complement strand
GATGGAGCACAACCGTGGAAGCCCTCCACAACACTAGTGATGCCATCTTCTGAGTGGACAGGTTTGTGTGACCAAGTTGGCACCATCCAGCCTTCAGAGGGGGAGTATCTCACTTGTCAGGTCATAGTCCCCATCGGTACCATCGCTGGTGAGGAGCCGTCGATTACCCTTAGAGCTAACATAGACGATGTTCAGGTACAGGACACAGTCACATTGAGGGTAGCCACGACTAAGGCCGTGATATGGGGTGAGTTGGAGACAGAGGGGGAGTTCCTTGAGGGTGCTTCCACGGAGTTCACCATTGATCTCTCAAACGAGGGCAACACACCCTTATCACACCGAATCGAGGCCTCGGGTCCATCCGATTGGAATGTTGAGATAACCAATCTCGACATGGTTGAGATTCAGCCAGGGGAGACCAGAACGATTCGTCTATCGATAACCGCTGATTCACCAGGTGTCGGCACCATAGATGTCAGATTGGCAAACGCTGACGATGTATCAGGTGCTGTCAAGAAGGCCGAGTTGACGGCTCAAGATGACCCAAACAGATCTCCGAGCTCATCGGGAGATTCTCTAGTGCTGATGTTCGTCGTTTTGTTGATTATTGCCGGTTTAGGTGCAGTGGCTCTTGTAGTTCTCAGGAAGCGCCCAGAATCCTCATCTCTCGCTACTTCGCTTCCGCCACCGCCAATGGCTCCTCAGGCTGAACAACTCCCCTCTCCCCCAAGTGATGGTGGATTTGGAGCCTATCCTCTTCCACCACCACCATCCGCCGCGCCTGCGGCTTCTGCTTTCACTTCCAAGGAAGAGAACCTCCCTCCGCCTCCGTCAGGAGATGAGGTAGATGAGTCCACAGCGGAAGAGGAGTCGTCTGAGGGTGATGGTGGAGACCCTAACCACAAGTGCTGGGTCTGCATACAACCACTTCCGGAAACCGGTTGGCAGGCCTGCCCGACATGTGGAGCAAGGTACCATTCAAACGACTCAAAATGCGGAATCGGAGCATTGGAGAAATGCCGTAATTGTGAAGGTGAAATTGAGGCATTTGTACAGGTGTAGTGAGGGTCATGCGTCACGATAGTGAGAAACCCGAGGTTTCCCTATGTTCATCAAGGGGTGGCGACCCTCGTAACAACATGGGAGAGAGGAAAAGTTCGGCTAAAGCGCTGTCACTTCTCCTAGTGTCGACCCTAATGCTTTCCTTTGTCCCCACAGCATCAGCGGCGGTGGGGGTCAGTCTGACCGCCTCTCCTCAACAACAGGAGGCCAACCCTGGTGAGAACGCCACCTACACAATCACGGTTCGTAACACCGGTGACGAGGACATGACAGTCTCTCTGTCCACTTCAGAGGGACAGGAACAGGATTGCGCTCAGTTCTCTAGCACTATTACACAGATCAGTGGCACAATTGCACCAGGTGGTAGTGAGACCGCTGATCTAACTGTGACATTGACTAGCACTGCCACGGGCTCGTGCGATACAACGGTCACTGCGACCGCACAGGTGGCGCCCCCCGGTGTACCGGGTCAGCCCGAGCAAGGCGATGTTACAGTTACGACAACCGTTGGGGAGGGCTCCTCTGGAACATTGACCGGTGTTGATTTATCTGCGTCGGTAACCGAGAAGACATACAACGGTAACAACCCGGTTCAGTGGAGTGTCAATGTGGAGAACACTGGTCAGACGAACCAGACGATTCAACTCTCTTTTGAGGACAACTCTACTTGTCAATCTACTCTCTCTCCTTCTGTCGATCCCTCAAATGTACAGGTGAACACTGGTGAGAGCGTCATGGTGACGGTCGAAGTCGATGTGCCAGAAGGCACCGAGGCAGGTGACCATTGCTTCAATCTGAAGGCACTAGTCACAGCACCTCAGACTCCAGAGGAGGCTTCGGACTTCCAACGCCTCTACTTGGAAGTACCAGAGATGCACGAGTGTACGGCGTTCATGGATTCCACTTCGTCCGCGCAAATAGATCCGGGTGAGACGAAGTCCTTCTCGATTACCTTCTATAACGACGGCAACGCTGATTGGACCATCGGTTTCTCGGCTAGTGGTTCAAAAAATTGGATTTCGACTCCAGGTGGAAGCACTAAGCTACTACCCTATTCCAATGGTAATGGCCAAGCGACCTTTGAGTTTGATGTCACACCAGACGATTCACTCCCAGCAGGATCTTTAGTGGAATTCGAGATATCTGGTCTCGATGGCTCGACCAAGAAGTGCAGTGACGAGTTCTCAGTGGAATTGGGTCAGACCAGTGCCGGTAGCCTGAGTCTGGAGACCACACGTATCGATAATGTAGAACCAGGTTCAAGCCGCTCGGTACTCGTTAATATCAACAATCAGGGCAACGGTGCTGAGTCCTTCTCGCTAGCAGTAAGTTCGGTGTCAGGTTGGATAGCCTCTTTCGACCAATCTTCCCTTCAGTTAGAAGGCCGCCACTCGTCTTCAGGAAGCAGTGGCAGCGCAGTGCTCAGTATCACCGCACCTACTGATGCGTTGGCAACCGATGAGTTGCAGTTCAATGTCAACCTGCTTAGCCAGACCGGCGACCCATACGGTTCCGAGACTCTGACAGTAACCGTTGCCGCCTCTCGTTCGATGACTGCATCGGTCGCAGCTGATGCACAGTTCGGGGGGACTGATGAGACAGCTCGCTTCCCTGTTACCTTCAGCAACACTGGAAACATACAGGATAGTTACTCCCTTACCGTATGTGACGAACCACCCAGTTCCAATCCAGACCTGTGCGAGTCACCAAGATGGGCTGCCCGTTTTTCAGATGAATCGGGCTCTCAGATTACCAGTGCAACGCTTGTTCCAGGTCAGTCAGTAACCGTCTATGCGGAGGTGACGGTAGAGGGTCAAGATGAGTTCGAGTCAGAGGACTTCCAGATTCGCATCAAGAATCAGAACGATGGCACGGTGCAAGAGAGGTTCGACCTCAAGGTAATCGTCTCCAACCATGTATACCAGATGGCTGCGAGTTTGGTTAACCCGGGTGAACTGCCTGACATGCAGGAGATCGACATGCCTCCCGGCGGTGAGACCGAGTTCTTGGTAACTGTCACGAATGTCGGTACTTCTCCATACTTAGAAGAAGCCATCTTCACTATCCAGGGAATGGAGGACGCAATCGAGGTTCAAGTGTTGTACCAGAACGGTACGCTTGTGGGTGATTTCGTCGAGTTGGAGCGTGATGCTTCGGAGACAGTGAAGATTGTGATGTCTGTCAAGGATGGCGTTGAGAATGGCGTCTCTGGCGTCGTCAAGGTGTCAGTCTCTTCAGGAAGGAACGCAGCCGAGCTCTCGACAGTTAAGGCATCAATTACCATCAGAACCCACCATGAGGTAGCGTTCGAAGTTGACGGAGAGGTCGACAGAAGCATCGACTACGGAGATGTAGCCCTGATTTCAGTCAATGTAACAAACCTCGGTAATGTTGAGGACACAGTACGTCTCCTGAGCAGCGATCCTATGAGGGGTTGGGCAATCGAGATTGTGGACGAGGAAGTCATCTTGGCTCCCGGCGAGACGCGTGCCATAGAGGTGGTCATCAAGCCTCCAGCGAGTCTTGACCAGCCAGATACCTTCGAGTTCACCCTTACCGCCGAGCCAGCATCATCTCCAGTTGCAGCACAACCGATTGATCTCTCGGTCTCGGCCAGCCCGGCAAGTGGTTTCCTAGGCACTGGCGGGAACTTGCAGGCGATAGGTCTCGGTGTTCTTGCATTACTCATCTTCGGAGCACTGGTGTCAGCTATCAGGAATAGGCGCTGAATAACCCCTCAGCAGGCTCTGTAATCCACCCCTTGAAGCCCCGTAGGGGCTCAAGGGGAGTTGGTTACTCTTATGGGGCCTATGCAAGTCGACTGCTTCAACGAACCTATCGGTTCGTGTGGGGTAATGCGGATGGCGGTCGAATCGGTTCCCAGTGCCTACCTTGCGGTGGCAGTCATGACGCTTGTCGGAATCGGCTTTCCTTTGGGTGGTTTTCTGGTCTCCAGATTTGTACGACCCACTCCCGACCCCAACAATCCTAACACGCTTCGCTCCATTCTCTTAGATGGCTATGATGTTGATCAGACTCTCTATGTTCGTGGTGACTCAACTTACGAGTGCGGTGCCGATCCTGTTGGCGATGCGATGATTGATTTCCATTTCCAATACTACTGGTACGCTATCATTTTCCTCGTTTTCGACATAGCCTTCATGTTCCTTGCTTTCGGAGGGCTTCTGGCGATTGAGGCACAGGCTGCTGACGAAGCATCGCTGGAACTAGCACGAGCGGGCGTCGTCACAGTCGGTATTTTCCTAGCACTGATGTCAATGGGTGTTTGGTACGCTTTCCGCAAGAGAGGTAAGATCTACATCTGAGGTGATTTGATGGCTGACGAGAAAGAAAGTTACTCCGTATTCAACAGCCAAGCGCTGTTGGACGCAGTAGGTGACACGACAAATGCAGCGCTCGAAGCTAGTCGCCTGAAGAAGTTCATCAGCGTTCTTGGCGGTAGGTTCCTCAACTGGGGTCAACGAAAGTCACTGTTTCCACTTCATTTGGGAATCAAGTGTTGTGCTCTTGAGATGGCGGCAGCAGGCGCTTCCCGCTATGATGCCGAACGCTTTGGTGTCTTTTTCCGTTCTAGCCCCCGTCAGTGTGATGTCCTGCTTGTCAATGGACCCATCAGCAAGAAGTTCGCTGATCCGATAGTCAGGCTGTGGGAGCAGATGCCTGAGCCGAAGTGGTGCATCGCAATGGGCGAGTGTGCAATATCAGGAGGCCCATACTACCAGTCCTACAACATTCTCGAGGGAGTCGATACAGTGATTCCTGTTGATGTTTACATTCCTGGCTGCCCACCACGCCCCGAGGCTCTCATAGATGGCTTCGGCAAGTTGCGCCAGAAGATCATGCGAATCGGTACCACGCCAAGCGCTGAGCGCACCGGCGATGCACCAGTAATAGTCGGAGAGGATTGAGGGAATTACGATGCCAGCCAAGACCAGAGCGGACTACGCGGAGGAATCCGCCAAGCAGTCCGTGGACAATCTCAACGCTCGTTTTGGCGAGCTTGGTTTGTCGGCTGAGGTTCGCCACCACAAGTCCGGTATGAAGCGACCATATGTTTTCGCATCCTGTCCACCCAAGCATTGGGCGGCAGTAGCCAAGTGGTTGCGCTTTGAAGACGGCGTAGACCATTGCTCCATGATTACCGGCATCCACTGGCCAGAGGGGCCCGAAGATAAGCGCTGGGAGGTTGTTGCCCACCTTATGCGAATGAATGTCATGAACCCTCCAGAGCGGGGTGGTTGGACAGAGCAGGTAATCCGCGACGGTGCAATTCTGCAAGATGACGATGTTCCAATGGAATACGAGATTACAATTGCAATCCCCGATACTCGTACCCCCTCGGTTCCATCCGTGCAGGATGTATGGGTTGGCGCCGATTGGAATGAGAAGGAAACTTGGGATTTAGTGGGCATCGATTTCGACGGTCACGAAGACATGCGTCGTGTATTGCTACCCCACGACACTCCGGTAGGTTACCATCCGCTGCAGCGGCAGCACAAGATTCGCTACCATGACCATGAGGAAATGTACGATGATGCCCAAGGTTTTGATCGCAAACCTGTGGATTTGGGTAAGATCAAGTGAGGAGGTGAGAAGATGGCAGAGATGTGGATTTCCATGGGGCCACAACACCCCATGACGCATGGTCTTTGGACTCTCAAGGTCAAGGTCGATGGAGAGACGGTTGTCGACACAGTACCTGATTTGGGTTACATACACCGTGGCGTGGAGAAGATATGTGAGGCGCGAGATTTCACCAAGATTACCACCTACTGTGACCGTCTCTGCTACGCATCAGCCAACACTTGGTCTCACTCTTACATCTATGCCGCTGAGGATCTATTGGAGGTCGAGGTACCAGAGCGAGCCGAGTTCATACGAGTCATCGCCGTGGAACTACAGAGGATTGCATCACATCTGATGTGGCTAGGCGCTTACTGTCCCGATGTTGGTAACCTGACAGGAATGGTTTGGTGCCTGCGTGAACGTGAGATGATGATGGATCTGCTCCAAGAGTTGGGCGGTTCTAGGATGCATTACAACTTCCCAAGGGTTGGTGGCGTTAAGCGAGATTTGCCAATTGGATTCGCGATGCGCGCCCGCGCTAAGGTCAAGTTGTTCCTTGAGAGGATTCGAGAATACGAGTCGATTCTCGACGAGAGCACTGTTTTCTTGGTCAGAACTCAAGGTGTTGGATACGCTAAGGCCGAGGAGATGGTCAACCATGGCGTCACTGGACCAAATGTTCGTGCAGGTGGTGTGAACTACGATGTCCGTTGGGCTCACCCGTATTCGGTTTATGACCAACTAGATTGGGAGGTGGCAGTGGAGCGCCCTTCGATTAAGGGCGCTGACAACTACGATAGATATCGAGTGCGAGTCGAGGAGATGCGCCAAAGTGGCCTCATGATACTCGATGCCCTTGACAAGATGCCAGGCGGTGCCGAGACTCACTACCCCGAAGGTGATCCGATGATTATCACCAAGGCTCGTGAAAGAGCTGAAGAAGGCAAGACTGGATTCCACCACTTCGAGGATTCCCGTGGTGAGTCTATGTTCTACTTGGTAGGCGGCGGCGACCAGCGTGGAAAGCATCCATACAGGGTTTCGATCCGCTCTCCGATGTTCATTACTCTTCCATATGCCAGCAAGTGCATGATTGGCTACAAGGTGGCTGACATTCCTGCGATAATGGGTTCATTCGACCCTTGTATTGGGGAGACAGATAGGTGAGGTGATCGATATGGGAGACTGGGTCGATGTACGTGGTTGGGTTGAGAGTTTCACCTCGTTCACCGCTTCCAACACCGTTGGCAAACTTGGCGGACTTCATCCGAGGTTGGAACCGGTGGCCGAGTACGCGCCGGGTGTAGCCACTCTTCTGACAGAGGTCGTCATGGCCTCGGTCGTGTTTGGCCTGATTATGGGGACGATTCTCGGTCTACTATGGATAGAGAGGAAGTTCTTCGCTCGAATAATGGACAGGAGAGGTGCCACAATGGCACTTCGCAGTCTATGGGTTGGAGAAGGAGGCGAGAGAGTTGACTGGTACGACGACTTACCATTCGGTACAGGCAAGCCGATTCGTTGGATCAACCAAATGCTGAACGACAATGCTGGCAGTGATTCAAGCATCCACAGCGTAGGACGAGTCAAGGATCGTTCTTACCACGGAATCTGGTTCCTTCTGCCAGGTCTTGTTCAGAATGTTGCTGATGGAATGAAGTTCTTGACCAAGGAATGGATGGTTCCAAAGAAGGCAGATCGCTTCATCTTTGAGGTAGCTCCATTCAT
>CAXFCF010000041.1:0-7543 GCA_964000875.1 uncultured Candidatus Poseidoniales archaeon | reverse complement strand
ATGGATGGCAATCGCAGAGCGACTTGAGAGATACGGCGGTAAGGCTGTCATGACCGCTCCCACAAACGCTCTTGTTGATCAGCATCGAGTCGATTTAATGGCGGTTCTCAGAGGATTTGGAGAAGAAGGAAAAGTTGTCTCGATGACTGGTTCTATAGATTGGAAGAAGCGTTCAAAGTTATGGGATGAGGCGAAAGTAATAGTGGCGACGCCACAGGTAATCCGGAACGATGTAAACCGCGGCTCCATCGACCTCTCAGAGGTCACCATACTCGTGGTAGATGAGGCGCATCACGCCACCGGTAACCACGCAGCCGCTGAGGTTGGTGACCTCTACAGGATGGCAGCCACCGAACCACTGGTTCTTGGGGCGACTGCAAGCCCTGGCTCGACCAAGGAGCAAGTTCAGCAAGTATGCACTAGGCTTGGACTCAAGCGAATCCATCACAAGGATGCAGACCACCCCGAACTCTCCCCATATGCTGCTGGAATGGAAATTCAGGAGCGGTTCGTCGAAGTCGACGAGGGACTCAGAATGATGGCGGCACCGATGATGATGTGGCTGGACTCCCTAATCGACTCACTTCGCAGATTGGGCTACCATGTTCAATCGGGAAGGCCAACTACAGGTCAACTGAATGAAACTAGGAAGAGAATCCAAGGTGCCATCGCTAAAGGAGAGGGACTGGCATACAACGCCGCCCGCAACTGCGCCCAAGCTCAACGAATACTGAATCTGGTTGGATACCTTCTCTCCCAAGGAGTAGCCGCCTCAAGAGAATACCTCGAACGAACTCAACGTTCTGGCGATGAGGGCGACAAGGGAGCGAAGGCTTTCGTTGAGGATCAGCGAATAAAGGACCTAAGGGAGTTGCTCTCGGGCAGCCCTGAACTCCACGAAAAAGTGCCGACCACGGTATCACTCGTTGTCGAGCAGTTGCAGAAAGATCCCGCGAGTCGGGTCATCGTTTTCGCCCACTTTAGGGACACTGTAGACGAAATTGTCCGTCGCCTAGGTGAAGAGAAGGGTGTCAAACCACTACGGTTTGTTGGGCAAGCAAAGCGAGACGGCAGTGACGGCATGACGCAGAAAGAACAGAACAAGCAGCTCGATCGGTTTCGAAGAAGCGAGTTCAATGTCTTGGTAGCAACATCGGTAGGCGAGGAAGGACTCGACATCCCGAAGGCGGACAGAGTTGTTTTCTACGAACCGGTTCCAAGCGAAATACGAACAATCCAACGCCGTGGAAGAACTGGCCGTCATCGCGAAGGATCTGTGTTCGTTCTCATAGCCAAGGAGACGCGAGACGAAGGCGCTCGCCGAGCTGCTCAGGCACGAGAGCGGAAGATGACGAACGCAATCGCCGCAGTCAGGCGCAATTTAGCTCATGCGGGATCAAACTCACACGACGCCCTGCTCTCTTCTTTCGAGATTGCAACAGCAGGGGGGATGGTGTCTGCAGCTGATTTCGTGAATAGCGAGAAGAAGCGTCTTGCTCCGGAACTGGGTAAGAAGAGAACAACGACCAAGACTACCGTTGTAGATATCGAAGAATCTGGAGACGAAAATATGGAATCCACAAAAGGCGATTCTAAAGTCGACCCACAACGTCTTCGTCCTAAGGGTCAGATTGGCCTCGAATCCTTCCCCCCTGTAGAGGCTCCTGAATTGGAATCCCTACCTAATGTTGGAACGACTACAGCCAAGATTCTGATGGAGCGATTTGAATCTATAGAGGAGATATCTAAGTCCACGGTAGCCGAGTTATGTGAAGTCGCTGGAATCAGCCCTGCGACAGCTGAATCGATTCTAACAATACTTCGTGGATGACTCTCAGTCACCCATAACCAGAACCCTGGTTCTGAGCTGAGCATATCTATCGTTATGAGCGCCGAGAGCGTATGCTACTATCTCTGGTAAATGCACGACTGGCATGTCCGTATCGCTACTCGACACACGCCCTGCCTTCACTTGGTAGGAATCGAGGTTGATATGGGATAGAGGGCAGGCGGATGCAAGAATCTGTGCGCCCTCCTGCTTAGCGTCGGAGATTACCGCTGCAGTCATGTGCATCGCAGACTGCTCCTCAGCTAACAGAGATGGGAAACCAACAGATTGAGTTCTCCCGTCGTATTCGACCCTCTCGCCACCTAATGCCTCGATTAGTAATTCAAAGTACTCCGGGTCGAAGACATCGTCGTCGCCACAAGATCCGGATTGCTGCATTGGGGCACCGTAGTAACCAGCGATTGGGAATCCAATTGGGTTCTTCACCTTCTCAGAGATGACATCAAGTCCGATATCCTCGACTAGGACATGCAGTATATGTCGCATCCTCATCTCGCCCTCGAACCTTATTCCTGCTATTGACTCCAACTTCTGGTTGACCTTCTCCCTGAGTCCAGCATCTTCCTTCAATCGAATGAAATCCTCTGACATGTTACCTTGACAACTAGCGCAAGGAGTCAGAACATCGAGTCCCTCAGCCTCCGCTTGAGCAAAGGTACGAGCGTTCAGAGCGACCTGAAGTTCCCAATTCGCCTGCTTCATGATACCAGCACCACAACACGCAGCACCCTTGAGGGGTACTAACTCAATGTCGAGGATCTTTGCCAATGACATCATGGCATCTTGAACCTCACGAGCAGAGCCTAGAGTCACACAACCTGGGAAATATGCATACTTGTGCTTGGCCATCTCAGAACCTCCTGTCGAACGCGTTGAATAACGCAGTAACCTCGTGGTGATTGTCCACAGGGGTGTTGAGCATCTTTGGCATCTTTCCTATGCTAGCCGGTGGTGCCACCAAAGCCTGTAGATCCCTCATTAGTGGGCCACCAGTGCGAGTGAATCCTAGCATCATCCTTGGAAGTACACCGGAAAGTGCGTTCTTCGCCATTCCGAAGGGACCCAATGTTGCGCCGGCGAGAACCGTCTCGTTGAGTTGGCCGCTGAGTTTGATTGTCTCAGTGAACCACCACACATGCTTACCATGGCGTCCAGTGTAACCATCGTCACTGAGAGCCTTCTTCTTCGCATCGAGCATGTTCAGAGCTGCTACTGCACCAGAACGCCCCTGGCGCTTGACAGAACTCATGTCCGCCTCCGCCTTGATTCCTTCTTGTGACTCGATGACTTCGAGGTAGGACTTACGCCCAACTTCCGAAGTGCGTGGGTCGTTGCACCTAGTCCATAGACGACTGACTACAGCAGGACCGATGTAACCCCTGTTGTGAGGTACGGTGTCAGAGGTGGCGTGTAGAGCTTGGTTACTGGCGATGTCACCAGCGGCGTGTAGTGCGGTAGCCACCGGCGCTTCCATCAAGCCGATGACACCCTGTTCCATCTTGACGCCGTCACGGTTTGCGGAACGCATCCATGGCCTGCTATTGGAAAGGTGCGTCTGGTAGTCGCTGGTGTCTACGGCAAGGTCGCGGATGACATCGAATCCCGGTAGGGGATCAATTCGAAGGCGGTGGGTGTCACCGCGGAGTGAAGTTACCGAGGCAAGAGAACAGCGACCTGGAAGAGCAACCCTTCCGTTAAGCATGAGTCCAGTAGTAGGATCATCGGGCGAACCGTCCCTGAAAGTGAGTGAGCCATCTTGGGTCGCCTTGAGCAAACGCAATAGTTGAAGGACGCTGATTCCACTGGGGGCATCGCAACTCCATACATCATGGCCAGACTGGGCGGATACTGGGTCGTATCTGAATACCTTAGCGGAGACTGTAATGGTCTCGCCGTGAATGTCTGGCATCTCAAACGCTGAACCTGCTGTAGCGCCGGTGGAAGCACCGCTTGCCTGTGCCTTGAGGGCCTCGACCAACTCCGGGTCGAAGTTGCCTTCTCCGTCCACTGCCCCCATGTGAGCGAGTGTGTCATTGGCCCACTCGTTGACCATCGCTTCGTAATCAACATCGCAATCGACCCTAGCAGTAATCCTGCTCGCACCAGCCTTCTCGAACCAACCATCCCAGTCCATACCAGATTGGCAGAAGAACTCGTAGGAAGAGTCGCCGAGGCTACAGACGCTAAAGTGAACTCCAGTTAGAGAGGGTGCGCCGTCACCGTTGGCGGCTTGCCAAAGATCTTCAGCGTTGTCTGGCATATCTCCTTCGCCCCAAGTGGAGCAGATTACCATGATTCGGCGCCAACCGGCCAAGTCACCAATCTGAATCTCGTCCATTCCTTTGACCGTAGCCTCAAGGCCATAGGAATCGGCTCGCTTGGCAATCTTCGACGCCTCGTCCTCGGAGTTGCCCGACTGGGAACCAAACAGAATCAACAGTCTGCGATCACCGCCAGTGGGAATCTCGACAGCAGGAGCTGCGGAAGCGGCAGGAGCTGCAACGGCTCCACCACCGGCAGCGGCTGCCTTCGCCTCTTCGACCTTGGCGGCGTCGTAGGCACCATCGGCACCGACAGCAGCGAAGTGTGCCAATGCCTCAGTTGTGAAATCAGCAGCTGGCTTGTCGTAGTCAACATCACAGTCAACACGGGTGACTAGACGCTGCGCACCTTGCTTCTCAAACCAACCATCCCAGTCCATGCCAGATTGACAGAAGAATTCGTAGGAAGAGTCGCCGAGAGAGCAGACCGCAAAGTGGCATCCTGCTAAGGAGGGTGCACCGTCGCCGTTAGCAGCTTGCCAAAGATCCTCGGCGTTATCTGGCATGTCACCCTCGCCCCAAGTGCTACAGTAGATTAGAACCCTCTGAGTTCCCGCCAAGTCGCCAATCTGAATCTCATCCATTCCCTTGATGGAACCTTCCAGTCCGAACGCCTTGCCCTGCTTGGCAGCCTTGGCAGCCAAATCCTCGGCATTACCCGATTGGGAGCCGAACAGAATTAGAAAAGGGAGTGATTCAGACAAGTGCCACACCTACCCAGTCTTAGACTGGGTGTTCTGTCGACCCGAAGTCGATTATTGAACACTTCTCTAGAGAGAAGTGCAAACAGGCACGGGTGAAAGACAATCTCACATATCGAAATCCATGCCGTCGCCCATTCCACCTGCAGTGGCCTTGGACGAGATGACATCATCGATTCTGAGTATCATCACGGCAGTTTCTGTAGCGCTCTGAATCGCTTGCTCGACAACTCTGACAGGCTCGAGTACATTGGCCTCTCGCATGTCCATGACACCGCCCTCGTAGACATTGACTCCGAACGAGCCCTTACCCTCTGCGTGCGCCTTCCTGACATCAATGATCGTGTTGACAGGATCTAAGCCCGCGTTCTCGGCGAGTGTTCTGGGGATGACCTCCAATGCACCTGCAAATGCTTCGATTGCCATCTGCTCGCGGCCGCCTACGCCCTCTGCATAGATTCTGAGATCACGGCTTAGGGCGGCTAGAACACTACCTCCGCCAGTGAGAACCGCTCCATCCTCCCATGCAACGCTGATGACGCCGACAGCGTCATCGAAGGCTCGACGAAGCTCGTCGACGACATGCTCAGTGCCCCCACGAAGAAGTACTGAGACGCTCTTTGCCTCAGGACACCCAGTGATGAAAACCATGTCAGAGTCGCCAATCTTCCTCTCCTCGACCTTCGCCGCTTCACCCAAGTCTTGTTCAGACAGGTCATCGATGTTGGTGACAACTTTGGCACCGGTCGCCTTCGAGAGTGCTTCCATGTCGCTCTTCTTGGCTCTGCGAATTGCGAACAAACCTGCCTTCGCTAGATAGTGCTGAGCGAGGTCATCAATGCCCTTCTGGCATATCACGACATTGGCTCCCGCAGCCTGTAACTTCTCGACGAGAGACTTGAGGTAATTCTCCTCCTCGTCTAGGAACTTTGACAACATTGTAGGATCAGTAATCTGTATCTTCGCGTCCACCTCAGTCTTCTTGACTTCGATAGCGCTGTTTACGAGTGCAATCTTCGCATCAGACACCGAACGAGGCATGCCCGAATGAACCCTTTCCTTGTCGAGAATGATACCGTCAACAAGGGTGCTGTCCTTGATGGAACCACCCTGACGCTTCTCGACTTTGACATCGCTTAGGTCGACAACTCTCTCACCATCATCTTCACGGCCAACAGCGTGCACTGCCTTCACACAGATGTCTGCCAAGAATGCCTTGACCGCTCCAGCGCTCTTACCAGTAAGAGATGTCTTGGCTACCTCAGCCAATGTCTCATCATCACCGACGGAGATTGAATGGTCGCCGATTAGTTCGACAGCACGGTCAGCTGCGAGCCTAAAGCCCTCACAGATTACAGTAGGGTGAACATTCTGCTCAATCAAATCCTCGCTGCGCTTGAGCAACTCTCCAGCGATAACCACTGCACTGGTAGTTCCATCGAAGCAGTGTTGCTCCTGTGTCTTGGCGACCTCGATAATCATCTTCGCCGCAGGATGTTCGATGTCCATTTCCTTGAGGATGGTTGCGCCATCGTTTGTGATGACGACATCACCCATGCTATCCACGAGCATCTTGTCCATACCCTTCGGCCCAAGAGTCGTGCGAACCGCATCTGCTACTGCCTTCGCCGCTGCGATGTTGTTGCTTTGGGCGCTCTTGCCCCTAACTCGATCTGTTCCCTCTTTGAGAATGAAAATGGGTGCTTGTCCTCCTCCGTACATTCGAAATGCCTCCTGCTCGCTCTACGAGCGAAGCGCCGACTCATGGGTCACTAATAAGCCAAACGAACAGGTTTTCGCTCGTTGTACATGAGAAAATACCGTCGAAAGCCACCATTCGAACTAATTGGCTTGGAGTTAGTGAATCAGTCGAGGCCGTGCTGCTCTCGGTACTGTGCGCCATAATGGACCCACTGCTGCATATCCCAGCCCTCAGGTAGGCCACCTGGTGGTAGCGGAGGAGCGCCAGGAGGTAAATCACTAGCAGGAGCTACCGCCGCTGGAGGGGGAGCAACCTGTTGCTCGAAGATGTCCTGAGTGCCACCGTAAGCCGAATTGGCTACGGTGTCTGTAATCGGCAGAGCCGGTGGTGAATCCGAGGGTGGCGCACCAGCCACTGGGACATCAGGAGCCGCAGGCATCGAGCCATAGGTTTCCTCAAGTTGGCTCTGATACGAGGATAAAGAGAGAATCTCTTCCTCCTCCCTGCTGGTAGATCCAATGACCTTGACCAATACCAATACTAGACCTATAGAGACGATACCACCTAAGATGAATATCAGTATGTCTACGACACCCATGCCTCCTCCAGATTGTGCATCTGCACCTCCTGCGGATGAGTCCTTGACAACTTTGACATTGACGATAGCCTCGGCCACATCGTCGTCGCCCTCTGCCTTCACTGTGATATTGAATATCATCTCGTCCTCTGGCATATTGAGGTACTGAGTCTCGCTCATCTGGAATTTAACCGATACAACCCTCTTGAGATCCGGGTCGAGAGCGAAGGAGGAGTCTGCAGAGTTCACGCGCACAGATGCGTAGTCTCTCCATTCCCCATTCTCAACATCCAGTCTGATGAACTGTGAGTTGGTAGGGTGACGGTTGTGTACAGTCAAATTAGCTAGAATCCAGCCATCGGAGTCAAGGGTGACTACCTCTCCTGGAGTCAG
>CAXFCF010000040.1:0-7672 GCA_964000875.1 uncultured Candidatus Poseidoniales archaeon | reverse complement strand
AAGTATACAGCGGAATACATCAAGCCACGAGCCATCAACATCCCTTCCAAAGCGGGAACACCGCCCTCGTCTACTGCTATCTGACCGCCATGGCTCTCCAAGCAGTCAATCAACCTTAGATGATCCACGACACCATGGCGTACTCCTGTGAAGTGAGAATCTCGCAGAAGGTAGTCGATTTGGTCACAATCAACAGGGCCATGTACAAGATTTGCAAGAGTGTCGTCGCGGGTGACGAATGACTCAGAGCCCTCGTTCCAATGGAACAGATTGCGCTCCGATCCGGCAGCATCGGCTCCATGAATGAGTGATGCTACCTCCTCGGGTTCTATTCCATGGCTCTCCAAGATATCAGGGATCCTCTTTCTTGAACCAATGAACTTCGCCTCTTCATCAGATAGGATTTCATAATCTCCAGTAATCATACCCTCTGTGATGTGCATATGGTCAAACCCACCCCTCTCATGCAGAATGTGTTCCAGAGTGTGAGAGTATGGACCGTGGCCTATGTCGTGTAACATACCGGCCACCTGAACTACTTCCTTTCTGTGGTCGTCGAGACCAACGCTATCGGACATCAGTCCACCGAGATAAGAAACCCCCAGTGAGTGCTCAAAGCGAGTGTGGTGAGCACCCGGGAAAACGAGGTGTGCAAGTCCGAGTTGCTTGATGTGGCTCAACTTGTTGAACTCTGGAGTCTGAAGTAATTCCTTGCGGACGCCATCGAGCTTGAACACACCGTGAATTGTGTCGTTAATCACCTTCGCTGACATGCCAAATCCTCCTTTCCCTCAGAGCGGCGAGGGGGGTACCCCTCTTCGACTCACTGGTTTCCTTGCTGGCCTTGGTCTTGGCCTTGTCCCCACTGTTGGTACCACTGAGCCTGATCCTCGGTCGGCTGCCAACCAGCCCAAGCCTGCTGTTGCTGTTGTTGCTGACCCATCTGAGCCCACCACTCTGCCTGCTGTGATATTCTCATCTCCTCCTCCAAGGCGAGTCTGCGTTCATCGATCTTGTTCTTCAGTAGCATTCCTTGCGAACCTTGGATTACTCCGTCGCGTAGTGCCTCATCAAGCTCCTCCTCCAATTCAGCGAGCCCTTGGAATCCTTCTGCACTCTGAAGTTCCCTCTCCATCCTTTCGAAGTTCTTCCTTGAACGTGAGGTTGAACTGAGAAGCATTGCAGATGCACCTACGGAGAATAGTACCAAGATTAGAACAGCGCCCGTGATAACTTGACCAAAGGTATCAGAGAGTACAGCACTGTTGGCCAACTCGTTCTCAGCGACATCATCAGCTCTGCCGTCTTGATCTGTGTCCTGTGGAGTGTCGAGTGGATCGTATGGATTGCTCTGTGGATCGGAACGAACCTCATCACTGTTGGAGTACCCATCACCATCGATGTCCCAGTCAAGGAAGTCAGGTATTCTGTCACCATCCATATCTGGGCAGCCCTTGCGGAACAATGAGGAATTACCAGCCTCAGAGGGGCAATCATCCGTGAGGTTCGTACTACCTAGTTGGTCAGCGAAGCCATCTCCATCCAAATCCGACCATAGAAGCGAGTTCTGTGGGAACGGGTCTACCGTGTCCGAGTAACCATCGCCATCCCAGTCCTCGCACCCAAGCAAGGATCCTAGAGATGAATTACCTGGTCGCGCAGGGCAATCGTCCGCGTTGTTGCCATCTGGGTTATCTCCATATCCATCACCATCTTGGTCATCGTACTGTGTAGGATCTTCATCAAAAGCATCCTCTGAGTCAGCTACTCCGTCGCCATCGTTGTCAAGGCATCCGAACAAACCGATGCTCGATGTACCATAGACATCAGGACAATCGTCGACTTCTACATCAGCTTGTTCGGCCTCATCGACATAGCCGTCACCATCTCTGTCAGGGCAACCATTGCTAGGTAGGCCAGCGATGATTGGACAGTCATCATTGTCGTTGGAGACACCGTCTCCGTCATTGTCAGTGCAACCAAAACGATCTATCGTGCTGTTTCCATGCCTGTTCGGGCATTCATCAGTCTCAGCACCTTCTGGATCATCCCCAAATCCATCACCATCAGCGTCCTCGTGCTGCTCAGGATTGTCGGGGACCTCGTCCTCGATATCTGCCCATCCATCACCATCAGAATCTGGACAACCAACTAGATTCTTCCAAGAATCGCCAGCTTCATACTCACAATCGTCCCAAGGTGTAAGGCCATCCAATCCACCGTCCTCAAAGCCATCATCATCCCAATCAAGTGGTGACATATCTGGAGTGGCTGCTCCCTCTATCCACTCGCCTGGCCAATGTGACTTGCGAGTATCGTTCATTGAAGGTAGGCCCCAGTTATCGCCTCGGCCGTCACCATCTGAGTCGTTCCACTGAGTTGGTTGCGAAGGGAAACGATCGTTGAGAATCGATTGACCATCTCCATCTAAGTCGAGACAACCATGCTGATCACGCCAGGAGTTACCCCACAACATCGGGCAGCCATCGGGATTGGTGCCATTCGGGTTGTTTCCAAAGCCATCACCGTCAGTGTCCTCCCACTGTGTGGGATCTTCTGGCATATCGTCTTCCATGTCTGCGACAGTATCACCATCGCTGTCTACACATCCTCTCATGTTGTAGGTCGAGTTACCGAAAACATACATGCAATTGTCGCCATTGTATCCGGAAGCATTGTCCCCGAAGCCATCACCGTCATAGTCAGACCACTGTGAAGATTCATTGGGGAAAACATCGGTGCCATCCCCTACTCCGTCTCCATCAGAATCTATGCCATAGACGATGATGAATCCATCTGCACTGCTCATTGCCGTGAGAGAAATCTGGTTATCCTCATCATACGCAGTGCCGTGGAAATATCCACCATATGCAGTCGTTCCGTTCGCCATTGCTACGGCGTAACCATACTCACTGCTAGAACCACCAAAGGTGTGGACATCACCCCAACCACCACTAGCTGGAATCTTCGCTATGAATGCGTCAGAACTACCACGGTTAGTAACATATGAGTTACCAAACCAAATCGTGGAATGGAAGTGACCCGCAACCACTGATTCTCCTGTAGCATCGTTGATGTCAATGGCGTAACAGTAGTCTGAGGAACTACTACCTGCGTTTTGAGCCCAAACATAGTTGCCCTGAGCGTTGTACTTAGCAACAAAGCAATCCCAATTGTTACTCTGCTGATAGGCGTAGATCCAAGTGTTGTCGAACTGCATCCTATACTGGAACCACCCTGTGAAGTAAACCTCGCCGTTGTCGTCGATGGAAACATCTTCACCGTACGCACTGTAAGAGGACGAACCGTAACCAGCATACTTGGACCAAACATGGTTGCCAGCAGTGGTATACTTGGCGATGAAGACACGATAATAACTGCTGGATTGGTAAGATGGACTTAGTTGGTTACCTCCGATGTTAATCCAATAACTGAATCTACCAGTTACAGACAACTCATTGTTGTCATTGACATCTATACCATAGCCGTAGTCGTAGTATTGCCCATACATTCGCTGTGCCCAAAGGAACTGCCCTGTCGTCTCTAGAGCTACGACAAAGCCATCATGATACTGGTAGTGACTCAATGTGTGGGAGTCGAAGTAAGCGGTACTGTAGTACGAACCCGTGACATAGACTCGACCGTCATCACCTATGGCAACTCCGTAGCCGTAGTCATCGCTGCTCGAACCACCCTTCTGAACCCATAGCCAGGTGCCATTGGTGTCGAGTTTGGCAACCCACATGTCGTAACTACCACGGCTGGAAATACTGTATGTACCGAAGGATGCGTAACTGTAGAACCTACCAGTGACCGATACATTGCCTCCGTCGTCAACATCTAGATCCTGGCAGTTATCGGAGTTACCTCCTCCGCCCTTGACGACCCAAAGCCAATTTCCTGCCGAAGATAGCTTACCCACGAACGCGTCCTGTGAACCAGATGACGACAAAGTGATTGTTCCGAATTGTGTAGTACCGTAGAACTCACCACATACGTAAAGGTTACCAGCGGCATCAAAGTCCATGCCATACACTACATCAGTACTACTGCTTCCTTGTGCAGTTTGAGACCATAGTAGAGATTCTTGGGTACTAGAAAGCAACGGGGTTCGTTCCTCTTCCAACTCGTGTGGTTGTTGGAAATGCATTCCCATTGTCAGTAGTAATGTCACTACTATGCCAATCGATGTCAATATGTTCAATCGGGTCGAAATCGGTGCGTCAGCCATACTCATCCCTCGCACGCACGCGAGGCGTGAGGAATAGAAGGTTTCGCAATCGCTCACCGGAATGGATGAGTCGTGAGATAAGAGTCCAACCTGTCCATAATCCTCTCATCTCCAGAATTTCTTACCATTGCCCTTACGGCTTCCTCCACCATTGCGTGTTCATCCTCCTGGAGAGCCATGACACGCCGGAGACAATCTAGGATGGCCATTTCATCGGTGGTGATTATGTCATCGTCCAGAGCCGCAATAAGAGCGGATTGGTAGCATGTCGCGTCACCGAAGTGCTTGCGAGACCACTCCTCTTCCATATGCTCGCCTATGGGATTGGACATACTACCTCCAATAACCATCGAAGCCTCTTCTGCCGCCCCTTCTGGCAAGTTTAGTGATCTTGAAAGAATGTTGAGCATCGAAGACTCGTCCTCTGTCACAACACCATCTTCCATTGCAGTCTCAAGGGTCTTGATGTAGAGCATCAAACCACGGCTTGGTTCTAGGGGCATGCCTCGCCCACTCGGCACCGATATTTGACCGCTACCTAGGTAGACCCATGTGTTCAACTGCAAAGGTTGCCTAATTATTCTACACTCTAGATACGTAAATTAGGAATTCAATGCCAATTCTAGAACAGAATAACTCCTCATTACTCTTTGAATCGGGTATTGACTGTTTTTTGCAAAAAAACGCATCTCTACATGCTATCGTATTACAATGAATTACTTTCGTCAGACAGTATAATATACTTGCAGCAAAACGGAGAGTCGGAGCAGATAGGATGAGTGGCCCGACAACGATGGTATCGATACGCCTCACAGAGGAAGAGATCCTAGAGTTGGATCGTGCCATAGGGTTCGATGGGATGAGGAACAGAAGCGATGTATTGCGTCGTGGTTTGCACCGAATCTTGGAGGAGACAGGACCATCCGAATCCAAGAAGACTACTATTCGTGTAGGCGTTGCTACCAGTCAGCAACTCACAGTACTCAAGGAATTGACCGAAATGGATGCCAGTTCCGCTGCAGCGATCGGTATTGGCATGTTACTGGAACACGAGACCATGCGAATCCGTAGAACTCTAGACGACTCCCTAGGGTTACTGGATGAAATCAAGTTGAGAGAGTCACATCAGGATCATGTCGAATGACAAATGGGTGAGAGAAGTGAGCGATGGGATGCACACGAACAAACCGGGGGGGTGGATCAACCACCCCCCCACCCCCTCTCCCTCATTGGGGCTATTCAAGCTCCGAATACGTGCACGTGGCTCGATGATGAAGATGGTTCAGACTTACAATACCCCCGTCCCCGCTTATGCGGGGACACCCCCTCAAGCCGATCTCTGATCGGTCCTCCTCGCCACCCGTCTCCGGATGGGTGGCACCCCCTTCCATTGGAATAGCGCGTAGCCTTTTCCAAGACTATGTTAACAATTCACGGATGTTCTTCGCGATGCCAAAACTATTGGGTGGCCGAATCACGGGTCAGGTTCCGTGTCGACTGAATCACCGGGTCGTGTACCCATGTTTCTCGCCCATTCTGAGTTGAGACCCGGCCAGGCAGAGATGATTGAGGAGTCCTACGAAGCCCTCTGTGAGCAAGGTAGCCACCTCGCATCCGCCCCTACTGGCATCGGTAAGACTGCAGCAGCGTTGTCAGCGGCACTCGAAGCAGCACAACTTTCTGGTGAGAAGAAGACTGTGATGTTCCTAACCAGTCGCAAGTCACAACATAGAATCGTAGTAGAAACTGTCAGAGAAATCAATCGTCGCGCGAGTGAAACTCAAAGGAAGATTCGGCTAGTCGATCTTGTTGGACAACAATCGATGTGCATCCACGAAGTGAGGCAGGAGTTCCCTACCCTATTCTCAAGGCTGTGTGGTGAAATGCGAGCTTCCAGAAGTTGCAAGTTCTACTTACCAGAAGTAAAGGGACTGAGACTTAAGGTTCTTCAAGACCCATTACACATCGATGAATTGGTCGAAATCTCACGGACATATGTAGAGGATGGTGTTCCAACGCCAACCTGCCCATGGAAGGCAGCGCGTGAAAGTGCATTTGGAGCAGATGTGGTCGTTTGCGACTACAACCACTTGTTCAACGATAGGGTAAGAGAGGCGTCTCTAGAATCAATGGGAATAGACCTCTCGGAGGTTATCATCGTAGTGGACGAAGCCCACAACCTACCAGGAAGGATTACCAGTGGAATGCGAAGGATTCTGACCGTCGACATGGTACTTTCAGCAAGGCTGGAACTAGAGGAACACTTGGAGAAAACCGAACAAGCAGCAATGATGGGTTCAGCTGACGCTTGGGCAACTCAAATCGCCGATCTAAGGAAAGCAAGGGCTGCACTAGAGAGGATGCGTGTTGATCTGCTCTCTTTCTATAGGGTGCAATCTCAAGCTTTGGTACAATCAGGTGATGATGAATCTAGGATAGAAAACGAAGAATTGGTCGGGCTTCTGAAGGGCTCGCTTTCAGGTGATATTAGCGGTAAAGGGTTCACCCTGCTTCAAATGGCATCTATACTCTCACAAGTCGAAGTAGAGGTAGACACGGATCTAGACGACGAAAAAGAAACCGCTAGCGAGCGGCTGGGTGACCTGATGTCTTTGATGCACAAATTCGGAGAACTTCCTGCCATCGCCTTCGTCTTCTCACACACCGAAGGGGATGCACCAAGGGTCACAACCCATCTGCTTGACCCAGGAATAGTTTCAGGTCCTGTTTTTGAGCAGTCATCGGGTTCTCTGTTGATGTCGGGTACCCTAACACCCCCTGTGATGTACTCCAGTCTACTTTCTCTACCTGATGAACGAAAGTTGACCATGAAAGAGTATCCAAGTCCATTCCTTTCCGACAAAAGACCCATCGCCATTGCCACGGGTGTTACATCCTTGCAAAGATCACGTGGCCCGGAGAACACAGAAGCCATCAGGGCACACATCCATGCTTTGTTGGAGCAAACACCTGGGCATGTAGCCGTCTTCGCTCCTTCATATGCACTTTTGAGAGATATAGTCGAGGACGAGATATGGCACGGTAGAAGGGTCTACATCGAGGAGCCTGGTTGGTCTAAGAGTCGTATCGATTCCTTGCTTCGTGACATGGAGATGGCTCGATCAGCAGGTGAGAAAATCCTACTCGGAGGGGTATTCTCGGGCAAATTCAGCGAAGGTATCGACTTTGAGAGAAACATACTGGATGCTGTCGTTGGCATCGGAATACCCCTCGCTCCGCCAACTCTTGAGGTAAAAGCAAAGCAGGCCTACTACGCGGATAGATTCGGTCGTTCTGTAGCATATCGCTGGGCATACAATCAGCCTGCAGTCAACTCGATACTGCAAGCCATGGGGCGGCCAATCCGGAAAATGGGCGACCGCGCTTTCATACTACTGCTGGAGAGTAGGTTGCTGGAATATCCATTCAAGAACATGTTCC
>CAXFCF010000039.1:0-7729 GCA_964000875.1 uncultured Candidatus Poseidoniales archaeon | reverse complement strand
ATTGATTCCCTGTATATTCCAGTAGTAGACTCCACCCTCTTCCATATCCCACCCCGGGGTGAAGGAACTCTGTCCGAAGGAACCTTGCGAGGAGGTTGCGTTCCAAGAGTAGTATGTGTTCGAAACAGTACCGTTCCACATTCTGAGTATGTATCCGGTGGTGTCACTGTCGTAGGCCCAACTCATGGTCGGTCGTACTGGAGATTCTAGAAGGAAATCGTCGTAGGTCGAAACATTGTACAGAACCTGCTGGTTGAACGGTGAAGTTAGAATTGGAGTCGCCGGCGGAGATATGTTGTTGACATTGTCAACATAACCTATGACAAGTTGTGGTCGATACTGCTCAGACTGCGACTCTGAGGATGAGAACTGTAAGTATCCAGAGTAGTTAGTGGATCGAATCGCCATTGATACTGTGCCATTGGGTGCTGCTGCATTCACCAGATTAGTGACATCCCAATCGTACCAGACACCGAGTCCGGTAGCCGAGGCGCTGACCGAAGAAGCTGCGTTGGTGTTGCAGTTTGCTCCAAGGTTCCACGAGTTCCAGGTTGTAGACTCTGAGAAAGAGTTGCAACCGTATACAGATAGCGTGTGGGTACCCGAGGTTGAGTAGCCGACTCTGTACATACGCAACGAAACCGTCGTTGCCAACATGTTGCTCGGGAACGGAAGTTCGCCGAGATCGAATTCGACCAAACTCACTGCTTCATGACCGGACTGGAATGGCGAGTTGCCCACAGCGAGGGTCGCGTTTGAGCCTTGAGTGGCAGATGCCCCAGCTGTCGATGAGTCAATCCAGGTGTCTGGCACAGTAGGTAGGTTTCCAGTGTCAGTGAACACTGAACCGCGTGCCATAGTCACGGTGTGGTTGCCGAGCCCGTCACCGGATCCTTGATCATCAGGAACACGGAATTTACCACAATCTGTCCAGTTACCTATCATATCACCGACTATCGGCCTGATTCTCCAGTGAAGCCAATCGTCCGACCAGCCGTTCCAACCCGGTGGTAGATCACCCTGTACATCAATCTCGTAGCTCAGCGGAGATGTCACGAAAGTACCGTCATAGGTTCCAGGGACGCTTGAGTCAAGTTCGTTCGTCGACGCCGATAGGAATCGCTCAGTCGAACTCAATTGAATCTGCCACGATGTGACATTGCTCGCATGTGCGTGTGACCATGTCAAGGTTACTGGATCTCGCTGTGAAGGGCGCGGCTCGTTCGGCTGCCAGAGTGTTTCCTGACCAAACGGCGATGGATTAGTCACCTCATTAGGTAGCCACTGGTTACCGGAACGGTGAGTGATGTTCAACACCGGCCTCAACTCCCAATCGATAGAATACTCAGAGCTGTGGAACTGCTTGTAGATGGTTCCAGAGGCGCTAGTTCCCTCCAGGCCCAATAGAAGAGTGTCGTCCCCTCGCAAACGTGCAGCTTGCACCAACTGTGTGACATTCCATCCATACCATCCATTACCTTGAACCCAAGTGGTGTCTACTGCTCCGCCAAACATACCCGTAGGCCAAGTGTTGTTGGTGCTGTTTCTTAGGTAGGTGACCTGACTCTCGACAAAGTCGGCTCGAAGTGGGTGGACACTGACGCTGAGCATAGTAGTCGAGGAACAACCGTGGCAGAAGAGTTCCAACTGTCCTTCAATGGCCTCCCAAGGAGTTGGGACGGGTAGAGTTGAGACATCGATGCGCATCACAGTGTACGACTTGTAGGCTGAACTTGAGGTGCTGGTGCTCCTACCTACTGTGATACTCTGTGAGTTACCGTAGTTGGTCGTCGACGCGTATGTGTTTAGAGTCGCGTCAGCAAAGGCATCGGGGCTCTCTAGTCGAGTAAGTGCACCTCCTTGTGAGACCCTGAGTCTAGCATCTGTGGAATCAATAGCCCATCCTATGTCGTTTGGAACATCGAAGAAGCGATCTGAGCTTCTGTCGCCGAATATGTCGTCTTTAATCGTTTGAACGAACCACCTCTGACGAGAATCAAGGTCGAACGGCGAGGAAGGCGTGTAGGTCAGGTTGGTCAAATCGAAGCCGGGGTGAATCCTACTATCGAAAATCGTGTATCCCTGGCGGACATCATCACTGTCATTGTAGACGAATAGGCGCCAACCATCAACGGAAGAAGGAGATGGATGTGTCCATTCCATCATCGGTAGCGTGTCACTAGCCAGCGCGTGTCCCGTCACATTCCATGTGATGGCATTGTTGGCAGGCAAAGCCAAACTAGCGCTGCCGTTAGCAGCCGTACCGGTGCCGTTTCGGTAGAACACCTTCAGGTAAGGTCGGTACGATTCCCAAATGTAGTCAGCAGAGAAGAACATCGCTTCAGCATAGAGATTAGTCGCCGATCTGAGGCTAACATTGACTTTGTCATCACCATCGGTCAGAGCGGCGTGTACTATCTCAGTCACATTCATCTTGAACCAGTTTGAAGAAATTGGAACTCCAACATCGACGAGGGGGCCGATATCGCTGGAACCTATTCCACCAGAGGTATGCCACATCGTGCTGGAATTGTTGGTGGCGTCACCATCCCACGAGTTTCCATTAGCACTACCATTCCAATTGGGGAGAGTTCTGTGCACCGATATCCTCGGCGAGTGCCCAGAGGAACTAGTATTCACAGAAACCGTGTAGAGACCCAACTCAGCAGACGATATTCGGGAATTAGCAGGAGAGGGCAGTTCGCTGAGAGGGAAAGATAGCATTGTAGTCTTTGGACAAGCTGAACTCTGGCACCCTATCATCAGGTGGTTAGCCGAATGGTGCGTAGCGTTAGAGCCAGCGTCAATCCATGTATCTGGCACTGAAGGAACATTTTGGGAAGCTACTGCCGCACCTGGCCTGATAACCAAATAGGAATTGTCAGCATCGAGGGAACCGCTCTCGATGTTAGGTACCACGAAGTCAACTGTCGATGACCAGTTGCCTAATTGGTTAGTCAAGGATGAACCTCGAACCCTCCAATGCCAGACCTGACTAGTTGTGAGATTGTTGGCTGGAATGTATGTGTTGTTCTGGACATCGAAGTCGTTTACTTGTACCCACGAACGAGCAACTACCAGGTTATTGCTGTTGAATGTTGGAGTTGTATCCAACTCGACCACCCAACCGTTGGCTGATACCGTTCCAGTGTGGTTCCAAGTCATGCTTGGCTTACCCTCTGGGGCGATTACCATGCCACTGGTTACTGACCACTCGCCATTAATCGGGAAAGTAGGTGAAGGAGGATCAGGAACCTCCATCGAACCAGGTGAATATCTGATTACGAGTTCAGGATAGGAAGCCGCAGTGGATGCACTCTCCTTGTCGTACATCGAAGCCTGACCTGATCCGGAGCCGATGATTAGGAAATCCGCAGGAACATTCCAGCGCATCGAATTCTGTACCGCCACAGTAACATTCCATGTTCCCGTAGTGGTTGAGGAAGTTATCGTCGAGGAATCGAGGAGTTGTCCTCGGTCGCTGCCACCCGCTCCATTAGCAGACCAGTTGTTGACACTGTCGTAATTCTCCCAAGTTGCCTCTGTCTCTTCCCAACGATGGTTAATCATCTCGTAAACTGATGCCGAGAGCGTACCTGCTGCGAAGTCCGTCGTGAGACGCAACTCAGCGTCTGTGACCGCAAGACCTGCAGGCAAGACATGGCTCCTGATGTCACAACCAATTAGCGTGTACTGACTTGAACTAATCGACAAACCACCTTGGTCGTTGACATTGTTTGCCCCAAGACTATCGATGTAAGTGTCACCGCAGTAGGGAACAGTGTGAGGTGAAGATGATGTGGTAGCGTTGTCATGACGTAGCCTGATTTCCCATGTGTTATTGGATACCCAAGTGGAATTAATGGTCGAGACATAGAATCCTTGTTGACTGTAATCACCCCAGTCTCCGTCCTCTACGAACCTCAGTCTCCAGTAGTACTTCTCACCGTAATCGACGCCCCAACCCGCAGGGATTGTGAAGGTGCCCGCTGTGGTATTGAATCCACTATTGACATCTCTGCTGTCGGCACGATAGAGAGGGCCGGTTGTGAAGGTGGAATCCATTGCCAACTCTATGCGAACCTCGTCATTCTGGTGCCCGGTTGAACTCCAGTTAATCTCGGGAGTCAAATCCGCTGTAATGTTGTTGCTCGCACTGACCTCCCAAACACCTTGACCATCCTTCGGTGAGTTGATCGTAGGAGTGTCTGTCGGGCCGACTCCATCACCCCATGCATAGGTAAGAACGAGTTTCGGTCTGTAGGTCCAAGCACTTTCTTCGCTAGCCGCGAACCTTGCCCACGCGTTGTTGGCTCCAGAGGCCTGGAGTAAGAAAGAGACGCCATTTCCAGAACCGGATTGATGAACCTCTCGCAGATACTCTTGAACTGCATAGGTGACATCGAAGGAGAAAGTTGGGCCACTCTTGTTGCCGTTCTGGACATCTAGCGAGGGGCCTATCGAGTCGAGTAGGCTTCCTGCAGCCCATGTGTTGTTACCCGAGGAGTAGTCCCAACTAACAGTCTCCTCACTCCAATTAGCCTGGTTCATCCTGTGGATGCTAATCCACGCGTCACCTTGACGGTCAGTCCTTCGAAGTTGGAAGTACGCAGACAACACGGTTGCGTTGGAGTGCATTCCGGTCTGGTCAAGATCGACATGGTATACAGCCGCCATATCAGCTCTTGAAGTGTTGTTTGAATTGCCAATCCAAATGTTCTCTCCGTCTCCTTCGGAAACATTCGAAGAGCCACTCCTCAACCAAGCATCGTGAACGGTACCTTGGCTGATATTGAGGGTGTCTCTGTAGAGTTCTAGAGTAGCAGTATTGTTCTGGTTGTTCACCGCACCCAATTCAGGCACATAGAAGAAACCAGTCTGCCATTGTGACAATTGATCAGAGTCGGTAGCTCGCATCCTCCAATGAGCAACCATTCCCTCATCGAGTTGGTCGGAGGAAGGTACTGTGAACGATCCGTTGGTGGTGTAAGAGAAGCCGGAGCCAACCCAAGAATTCCAAACCCAATCACTGTCGTTCTCCTGCCTAAAGTCCTCAGACCTAGATACTTGTAGTTCGACTCCCGTGCCGGCGTGGTTAATCCAACCCATAGTCGGAGTGGTATCAGCAGTAAGGACAAGGTCAGACAATACCGAGACCGACCCATCTATCGGTGAGTCCAGAGTAACCGCGGGGCTAGCACTCGGAGCCGCCACGCTGTAGGTGAGCGCCAATGAAGGGCGCTTGCCAGAAGTAGGATGCTCGCTGCTAGCTATGGTGAACATACCCAACCCGGTCATCGAGATGATGACATCCATGTGGGTGTCCTGACGAGCGAGCGCCTGCTGGGCGAGTGCGGTTACATTGATGGTGACCGAACTAGAACCCATCTGGGAACGGGGTTCCCAATCACCACGATCAGTGTCACCTTCGGCACCTGGTGTATGCCAAGTCGTATTGTGCGTCCGATTATTCCAACTAGCGTTAGTCTCATCGTAATCACCGTTTAACTCAGCAGCATAGACATGAATCGTGCCTTGGGAGTTGCCAGAGGTGGTGTACAAAGTCAGCGAAGCACTCTGAATTCCACCTGCCGCTGGAACCAGTCCACCGGTGACATTGCTCATAATGGGGAAAGTGAACAATAGCCGGGTCTCAAGTCCCATTGCCGAGGTCAGGTTCAGGTTAGCATCGTTGCCGTAGGAACTATTCGGAGAAGTCACATTCAGGAGCGTGTCTTCTGTCGCAGTCGCGCTTCCTGTAGCCCAAGCTGGCCCTCTCTCCTGCTCCAAGGCTGGCCCATCTAGGACTCCTGCCCAAGGCATCGAAACCATCGTCAAAACCATCACCAAAGCCAAGGTGATTTTCCTGTTCATTCGACTATTCCCCATGTCAACCACTCTTTCCGGACGAAGTGGCCACATTAACCGCTTTCGGCCTCGGGAACCCTGCGTAGCAGGTTCCCGTGGCAGGTCATTTTCTCGTTGAGCCCCCGTCACAATGGTTATCGGCGTTCGATTGCAAGGTTGTGGCGGAGGGGTTGAATGGCGCAGATGTGGGTTGAGAAACATCGTCCTGCCACAGTCGGGCAAATCCGCGGTCAATCCGTCGTCATCGATAGACTGCGAGCCTACTCTGAACAAGGCACATTTCCTCATCTACTGTTCGCCGGACCACCAGGAACCGGTAAGACGACGGCAGCTCTAGCCTTGACCAGAGATGTCTTCGGCGAGGCATACCGTGACAACACTTTGGAGATGAACGCGAGCGACGAGCGTGGAATAGACAGTATTCGCAACACAGTGAAACAATTCGCCAAGACTACACCCCTTGGTGGTGCGACTTTCAAGGTCATTTTCCTAGATGAGGCCGACGCCCTCACCTCGGACGCACAAGGTGCACTAAGGAGAATCATGGAACAGTACTCTGAGACATGTAGGTTCATCCTTTCCTGCAACTACTCTAGCAAGATTATCGAACCAATCCAATCACGCTGTGCCGTATTCAGATTCAGACCTCTTGCATCTGATCAAATTGACAAGCAAATCGCCGAGATTTCCAAGGCCGAGAATGTCAAATTGGACGAAGACGCAAAGGAAGCCATCGTACATGTATCCAGAGGTGACATGCGCAAGGCAATCACATCACTCCAGGTCGCTGCTTCACTCTCCAACCACATAACTAGGGAACTGATCTATGAGACTACAGCCACTGCCCCTCCCGAGGATCTTCACGGTTACCTGATGGCGTGCAAGCGGGATGGTTTCCATCCTGCTAGGCGCAGGCTGCAGAACATTCTCGACGAGTATGGGTTGGCTGGAACCGATTTCATCAACCAACTCCACCGATCAATCTACGAAGCGGAGTTCATCGACGAGGAGCAAAAATCTGCCTTGACCGAGATTATGGCAGACACAGACTTCAGACTCGTGGAGGGGGGTGGAGAAAATCTCCAACTCGACGCCATGACAAGTGGCATATGCAACTGTCTACGTCTCTGAGACAAGTCAGTGTTTCACTTTCAGTTTCATTCGTGGACTCCCTTGGAAACTAGGGTGTACCTGTATCAAATAGTTCTGTACATGATGGGATTCGACAGTCACATGATGGGTGATTTCGCCGCTTGCACACCAGCAGCTAACTGGATAAGGCAGTGGAGGATGCAGAGAGTATACAGGAGAGCGGAGATAGAGATGATTGCTGCCAAGTTGAGACCGCTGCTTCAAGAGATAGCGGAAGTTCACCGCGACTTGATTACACCGGCATGGTGAATCTTTACGCAACAACCGTGAAGGTGTACGAGTGACTCCTCTCGTTAACCCACGGGTCACCTTGTTCAGTTAAGGTGATACGCAGTTGGTAATCGCCAGGAGCCAAAACCTCAATCCCCCTGTCCTGGATGTAGTTGAGTTGAATAGCGACACAGGAATCATACTCGTGAGTGATTATCTTGTCCCTCTGACTATCTTTCATCTGATCTAGCAGAATGGGGCAGTAGGCATAGAGCGTGGATACAGAATCATCAGCGTGCCGCTGCCATTCGGCATTCGGTGAATACAGCAATGTCTCGATGACTAAGTTGGCTGCCAAGGGTTCGACATTGTCCTCGATACCAACCACAAAGTAAGGCGAACCATCGCTACCATTCATATCCAATACGAAGTGACCCGAAGAGTCAGATGTGAGATTATCGGAATCAATCAACATCTCCCATTCATCTTCAACCATGAC
>CAXFCF010000038.1:0-7742 GCA_964000875.1 uncultured Candidatus Poseidoniales archaeon | reverse complement strand
TTACTGGATCAAATAATTTTATCAAATTTTAGTCCCTCCTGACTTTGTAATGTGTTCATTAATAGATATTAACTCAGGTTCCTTTGAAAATAAATCTAAAATATCATTCATTCAGAAGAACTGGTAGTCATACCGAACAACACATTGGTTCTTACCAAAATACGCAACATGGCACGAGGTGGCGGTGATGGGCAACCACGCAGGATTAACCTACTAATCGATGTAGGAACGGCCTACGGCGAGGAACCACCACATGTCAAGCAGGTACTGCTCCAAGTCGCCGAGGAATGTCCCTACACGGTTGACGAGCCTGCTCCTCGGGTTCTCATGATTAACCTAGGGGAGTACTCCATCGACTTCCGCATATTCGCATGGATCGACAACTACGCTGACCAGTGGCCGGCACGTGACTGGATACTCCAACGAGTGTTTGAGCGATTTGAGGAAGAGAAAATCGAAATTCCATTCCCCACATCCATCGAGTTGCCTGAACTTCCAAAGGTTGGCAGTGAGGCAACGGAGAGAAGAAAGCGCGCTCGCCAGAAGGCGGCTCGGATTCAGATGTCCAAGGATGAGAAGTTCTACTTGGAAGAACGTGATACCCTCAAGTCATATGTCGATGATTTAGAGAAACAGGTGACTGACACTTCGTTGAGTTCTAGGATGAAAGATAGGATTCGTTCCGAGATTGCTGATATCAACAAGACCCTAGAACGGTTCGATGCCGAGGATTGAGTGAGTGATTTACGGCGTTGAGTCTAAACACTTGACGCGCACTTGGCGTATCGCTGGCGTGACAGACGGAGGGATATTGTGCAGGAGAGCGACCTAATCTACGATTGGAATGTCGTCGACTACGAGTTCGACAGAAACCCTGCCAACCATCCTCACGACATATGGTTCGACGACGAGACATTGCGTGACGGACTGCAATCACCTAGCGCCCGAAACCCCACAATCGATCAGAAGATTGAGTTACTCAGCTACATGGAGCGCCTCGGAGTTCAGAAGGTCGACCTTGGCCTTCCTGGAGCTGGACCCTTTCACATCGACCACATCGATGCGATGTTGACTCACATAGTGGACAACAACTACCAGATTCGACCGGGATGTGCTGTAAGGACGGTTGTAAGTGACATCGAACCTTTGGTCGACCTTCAGGCAAAACACGAGATGGAAATTCAAGCAAGTGCTTTCCTAGGAACCTCTCCCATTCGCCAGTTCGCTGAGGATTGGACGATGGAACGCATACTTTCCACTGCTGAGAAAGCGGTTTCCTTCGCCCGTGACAACGACATACCTGTCATGTTCGTAACAGAGGACACGACCCGTTCCAAGCCTGAGGAAATCAAGGAGGTCTACACCCGAGCTATCGAGTTGGGAGCCGACAGAATCTGTGTCTGTGACACCTGCGGACATGTCACTCCTAACGGCGTTACTCAACTGCTCACCTTCATCCAGGACGAGGTCATACCGGACGCCGGAGTGAAGCGGAGGGATATCGAAGTCAACTGGCACGGTCATCAGGATCGTGGACTCGGTGTGGCCAACAACCTTGCCGCAGCCGAGGCAGGAGCTGATGTAATCCATGGAACGGCTCTTGGAGTTGGCGAACGAGCAGGCAACGCACCCCTCGACCAGACTCTCGTAAACCTCAGTCTGATGGGTGTCATCGACAATGACTTGACCCTCCTGAACGAGTACATGAGGAAGGCGCACGAGTATGTCGAGGTCGCTCTGCCACGCAATTACCCCGTATTCGGGGAGGATGCATTCGAAACTGGCACAGGAGTACACGCCTCTGCAGTCATCAAGGCTCTGAAGAAAGGTGATGACTGGTTGGCTGATCGCGTCTACTCGGGTGTCCCGGCTCAAGACTACGGCCTTGAACAAGTAATCAGAATCGGACACATGTCTGGTAGATCGAACATCATATTCTGGCTACAACGCAACGGCTACGAAGTCGACGACGAACTAGTCGCTCACATGTTTGAGGTCGCTAAGAGCCAACGACGACTGATGAGCGACGAGGAGGTTCACGCCGCCATAACCGAGTACAAGGCGTCGTGAAGCAGGCTACCAGTCGTACGACTAGAGGCTGATGCCGCCTTGGGATAGCACCAAATGGTACCGGAGGGCGGATGCGGCCATGCGTTCGCTCTGGCTTGCCGGAATGATGCTAATCGCGGCTCTCTCCCCGATGACAGCAGCAGCCGACGCTATGGCTGAAGAATGGCCAGGAGCCCCACTTCCTGACCTCGCTGATGACGCGCCTATCACCTACTCTTTCAGTCCCTTCGTGCGATCCTCGTTCGCCCGAGTCTCAGACCTATCCCAATACAACGACTCGCAGCGTGAGGGAGTCGATACTTGGGTAGCCGTCAGTAGCCAAGATATCGGGGACCCGGCTCCCCTTCTTCCACATGTCTGGACAATAAACCTAGATTTCGATCAAGGTGCCAAGAGGTTCACCCACCTACAACAAGCCGGTGTCGTGGAAGTAGCGTACCCTGTAGTGGAGTTGGAGAGAATCCCAAGAGCCACACCAAATGACCCTGACTTCTCTGACCAATGGCACCTCCTGAATACAGGACAAACCGGCGGGACAACAGGAGAGGATGCCAATGTCACAGGAGCCTGGGACAACTACACAGGCAACGGCGTGGTCATCGGCATAGTTGACGATGGGCTCGATTGGGATCACCCTGACCTAGACGACTACTATCTCGACACACTCGACTACGACTTCTGCAACAACGATGGGAACCCCAACCCAAGCAACTGGGACGCACACGGAACAGCAGCCGCAGGAGTAGCAGCAGCTGTTGGGAACAACTCGCTAGGAGTCAGTGGTGCGGCTCCAGAGGCAAGTCTCGTCGGTTTGCAACTAATCTCCTGCTCGACCACCGACACACGTGAATCCGGAGCCTTAAGCCACAACACCGGGAGCATTGACATCTACTCAAACTCCTGGGGTCCAAGCGACAACGGAAGAACCCTCGAGGCGCCAGGTCCATTGATGGCTGCAGCCTTCGAGTCAGCAGCCTACAACGGACGCGGCGGTTTGGGGAACATCATCACTTGGGCAGCTGGCAACGGACTGAGCAGCAACGATGACTCAAACTTCGACGGCTATGCCAACAGCCGCTACACAATCGCAGTGACCGCTACCACGCACTACGGAGATAACTCGTGGTACGCTGAGCATGGCGACAACATCCTTGTTGCCGCTCCGTCCGATGGTGATGGAGAGGGAATCACAACGACTGACATAGAAGGCAGCGCTGGATACACCAACAGCGACTACACCGACGACTTCGGTGGAACCTCTTCTGCAACCCCACTCGTCTCTGGAGTCACCGCGATGATGCTGGAGGCAAATCCATTCCTGACCTGGCGTGATGTGCAACATGTGTTCGTCCACTCCTCAAGGGTGAACGATGCAGGTGACTGGTCGTGGGGAGTCAACGGCGCCGGCCACGATGTCAGCCACAAGTACGGCTTCGGAGTCGTCGACGCAGGCCTTGCAACCCACATCGCCGCTAACTGGACTAGCGTTGACCCAGAAGTAAACTACACATCAGGACAAATGGTCACCAACTCGGCAATCCCAGACGGATCTGGATCACTAGTACATACGTTCAATGTTTCTGACGATCTCACATTGGAAACCGTAGAAGTACTGGTTGACATCGACCACAACGCACGCGGTGACCTAACAATCACCCTGACCTCACCCTCTGGAACTGACTCCGTAATATGCACTGAGAGGTCGGATAACGGCAACGACTACTCTGACTGGATGTTCTCCAGCGTACATTTCTGGGACGAGAGCAGTGTCGGCACCTGGACCATAACCATCGAGGACGGTGACAGTGGTGACGCCGGAACCCTTGACTCATGGGAATTGATTCTACACGGAACTGATTCTTTCCGTGACAGTGATGTGGACGGGCTTCTAGACGAAGACGAGGTGCAGGTGTACAACACCGACCCATACGACAATGACACCGACAACGACGAACTGCTGGATGGCTTTGAGGTGCTCAACTCAACTACCGATCCCAACGACCCTGACAGTGACGATGACGGTCTGCTCGATGGTGTGGAGGTGCTTGTGAACGGAACCGACCCACTCGACAACGACACCGACGACGATGGTCTGCTCGACGGGCATGAGGTAATGGTAACCAACACCAATCCTCTGGTCTACGACAACGACAGTGACAGTGACGGATGGTATTGGTTCGAGGACTGTAACGACACAAATCCTGCTGTCAACTTCCTAGCTGCAGAGCTGCTCGACGGCATTGACAACGACTGCGACACCGAAATTGACGAGGGCTTCAACGGGACGGACACAGATGGGGATCTGTTGTTCGATTGGGCGGAATATCACATCCATGGCACGAACCTCTCCAACCCTGACACCGACGGAGACGGATTGACTGATGGTAATGAGGTAATCAACTGGCAGAGCGATCCGCTAACCTATGACAACGACAGTGACGGTGACACCTGGTACTGGTTCGCCGACTGTGACGATGGTAATGCCTCGCTCTTCCCCGGCAATGTGGAGACGCTTGACGGATTCGACAACGACTGCGATGACTCAATCGACGAAGATTTCTACGGACTAGACAGCGATGGAGACCTACTGTTCGACCTCGACGAGTTCAATCTAGTCGGAACTGACCCCTTCCACAACGACACCGACCGAGATGGCCTGCTCGATGGTGAGGAACTATTGTTCACACACACTGATCCGCTTCATCCAGATCTAGACGAGGACTCTGATGGATTCCGCTGGTTCGACGATTGTGACGACAACGACTCTGCACGAAACCCCGATGCAAACGAAACTTGGGACTGGCAAGATCAGAATTGCGATGGTGACATCGACGAAGGCGTGCAGCGAACCCCATACTTGGAAGTCATCCCCTTGTACGCTGCCGAGACACTTCTGGATGGAAATGGTTCGACCCAGATGCCGTTGGGGCACTTTGAGGTGATGTCGAACGATTCGAAAATACTGCTTGAACTCGGTGTCACGGGCGTCAACTTCTACCTAAGTGACCTGATGACCAATGCCACCTATGTCGCATGGAATATCACAGCACCGGGAGGCGAGCAGATGACCTTGGAAGGGCTACGAAACTACAGCGTCACAGAACTTGATTGCTCCGAGGAGTTTGCCTACAATGCTCTGGAAGCGATGGTATGTCCACATCACAACGAAACCTTGGGTGATTGGGTGGTAGAATTGGTCATTATAGACGGGAATGAGGAACTCTCGTTCGTTTGGACATATTCCTACACTATCTGGAATCCGCCTCCACCGCCACCCGTGCCAGATAATCCCGACCCCAACAAGGACGAGGGAGAGAGCAGTGGTAACGACGAGGAGGGTGAAGGAGGTGGATTCACTGTGTCCAATTCAGTGGTAGGCATCTTAGCAGCGATGTTCGTACTGTCGTTGGTCATTCTTTTCTTCAGCGGACGAAGGCCTCCAGGAAGACCGATGCAAACACAGATGCCGCAACTACTGAATCGCTAGAAGAGGAATCCGAAGAATCCCATCGATAAGGCGCCTCCTATGACGATGAGCGTACCTATCCCGATGAGCACCCAAGTCAGGATATCTGACATCTCCTTGGCGCGTGCGTGTTCAGCAGGGGTCATCTCCAAGCGCCTGTCCTGCTTCATTTCTCGAAGCTGACGCGCTTCCTCCTCTGAGAGGGTGCCTGACTCTGCTTTCTCCTTGAGAGATTCAAGTGACGCATTTTCAAGCAATTCAGCCTCTGCACTCTCGACCATCGCCTCAACGACTGACTCTTCAGAAGGAGTCCATCCAAGTTCAGACATCTTATCCCCTCAATAACTCCCTTGATGTGATGATATTCAAGGGTCACGGCGAATTGATTTGGCCGACAAATACCTCACTGCTCTTCTTCTGAGTCCTCTTCCTCAGCTACTGAAGGCACCACCCCGGGAGATTGTTGTGCCCAATCCTTCTGCCACTCGACATCAACATCTCCTCCACTCCAATCACCCTCTATGGCAATCTCGTCAACCTCATACTCCTCACGCCATGGAGGTTCATCTGTGGAGCCACTGACCTTCAGTCGGTTGTTGGCATCGAGTTGGCTCTTTACAAGTCTAACACCGCGTTTGATGGGCAATAGGTGGCCTATCGGTGAGCCGGCAGTGACGAACGGGTTGTTGGCGGTGCAAATCAAAAGACCGCGGGCTGGTGAAAAAACATCAGCACTGTCACCAGGGTTCTGAGGGTCTACGATACGGCCGATGACATCACCTTCCTTAACGAAGGAACCTGGTTGAACGAACATATCGACTAGACCACCCTCGTTAGAACGAATCCAAGTCGAGCCGGAGGCTAGCAAACGGAATCTAGGGCGGCTCGGGTTGCCGGGAATCACGTGTAGGTTGCGCAGTACATTCAGAACACCGTATACAGCCACCTGCACTGATTCGTGATCTGTGAAGTTAGCTCCGCCACCTTCGTAGGTGATTGCACCGATTCCTTCACTAACGGCGAGACCACGAAGACTTCCGCGGGGGCCCTTGGAGTCAAGCACCACCTCAATACCGAACGAACGAGCCAAGTCGTTGCTCTCTCTATGTGCCAAATCTGCCCTCACCTGAGGCAAGTTGGTTCTCCCTCGTGCCGCAGTGTGTAAATCAACTAGGTAATCTGAATCGGACACCAAGTTATCCCAGATGGTGTTGGCGACTCGACTCGTGGAATTGCCAGTCGGCGAACCTGGGAACTCCCGATTGAGATCCCTCCCGTCTGGGAAGTATCTCGACTTCTGATTGAATCCAGGGGGATTCAGTATCGGAGCGATTCGCACTGTCCCAGCCATCGCAGCAGGATCAAGCGGTCTTCCAGGCCCTGCAATTGAATCCTGGCTGAGCATGCTGCAAGCGAGAGGACCAACCAATTCATCACCATGAATTGCACCGGTCACTGTCACAACAGGACCTGGTCTGGCGCCATGTATTACGGTGACCGGCGTCGCCCAATCCTCACCCATGTTGACATCGAGCAATGGTAACTTGATCTTGCGAATCGTACCGGGCTTGACACGTCGCTTGCCAATTCTGTGTTGCTTGACTCCCTTGGCACGATCCCAGTTGGATCTCTTCCTGCGTCTCGATTTTGAAAGTGAGCGCTCAATTTTCTCACGCCGCTCCTTAGGAATCTGATTGCTTACCTTGAGCGAACCGCGCTTCGTATTAGTGGCCTTCTTTCGGGTTCCAGCCTTGCCCTTGGAAACTTTCTTTTTGGATGACTTAGACTTCTTGGAGGTTGGTTTCGCCTCCTTAGGAGGCGCCTTGAAATCGTCCCCTTCTCCAGCCGTCGCCATCGAACCCCTCAAGGACAAGCCACTTGGACTCACATCTCCCTCGCCTAGACCCATGAAAAAGGCGACGCCTCGGCTCCTTGCGAAGTGCCAATTCCGCGATGTTCTGAGGGCAAGAGAGATGGTTTGGGCGCGTTCCCAACACAACATGGGAGACAGTAGTGAGGGCGTCCAAAGGAAACACGCCCCTAGTTCGATTTGTTTCGGATGTGGCCCTGCTAACGAGGCAGGGCTTAGAATCGACTCTACTAGAACCGATGACGGGTTGGAACTATGGTTCACTCCGAAGGAGGAACATCAGGCCTTTCCGGGCGTTGTTAATGGTGGAATAATCGGGACGCTGCTTGACTGTCA
>CAXFCF010000037.1:0-7764 GCA_964000875.1 uncultured Candidatus Poseidoniales archaeon | reverse complement strand
AGAGATACCAGTAAAAATGAACAAAAAAAGGAGAAAAAAAAATGAATGAAATGAAGGAAAACGAAAAGAGAACGAACAAGCCGTATTCGTATGTGAGTGAGCCGAAGAGTTCCTCACCTACAGAGAGGATGCGGGCGGAACCAACACCCTTGCCGGTTCTGGAGCCAATCAAGGTTCCAGCACAACCGGTAAAGACTGAGGGTAGTCAATCACCCTCAACAGTTGGCGAACTGCAAGAGAGCATGAGTAGGTTAGATCAAACAGTATCGAACCTGTTGGAGAGAAAGACCAAGACGTCTGACAAACCATCAGTTTCGAAGAATGTAGAGAAGACTAATTCTGAACAATCTAAGCAGATTGAACCGGCTAATAAACCGGAACCGCGTACGAATGAAAGCACGGGATTCCGTGGATTGGCTAGATATCAATTCAGCGATGAACCTCCCTTAGGTGCTGGCTTTCACATAGCCACGAAGAAAGGATTCGAGCCAGTTCGTGGAAATGTAGCAGCACAAGTGGGTCACAGAGGTTGGTATCTGAACGGAATGAGAGTGATTCTAGGAACTACCGCAGCGGATGCTGACAAGGCTCCTAGAACCACAGTAGATGGTGTTGAAGGTGCTCTTCCGAGAGCTGTGGATTGGCTCTACAGGATGGCTAAGTCAACTAAAGAGATTGATCCAGACAGCCGGTACAATGAGGACAGGCCATACCAATTTGGTGTGTCTCTGATTCTCTCTAGGGAGGATTTCAGGGGTCTAATGGGCGAGATGTCTGTGATGTCTAAGAATCACAAGGCAGCACTCGCCAAAGCAGGCGCTCGTACAGAGGTAATCAAGGCAGTAGTATACAATGAACGAGGTATGCCACTTGTCCTAGCTGTGAAGTTCAAGGACAAGAAGGCAGGGAAAGGAACTCACTTCATCTACCTACATAGCACGACTTTGCTAGGCGGTGGAAAGACCGACCTGAGTCTATTAGATGGAAATGCTAAGTCACAAGCAAGCCGTTTGTCCAACGAGTTTGAATGGTGGATAAGGGCTCTTGAGAAGGGTAACGGAGTCATTGCAGCAATTGAGGGTGGCTTAGGAGGAACCGCTAGGCAGGCAAACTATGCTCTGTTGATGCGTGCAATTCCACCTAGGCTAATCTCCAAGGACGCAATTGAGTATGTCAATGTGGATCGTTCTAGTTGGGTTCACAATCACCTAGCTAGTGAACAACCATCTTACCACATGAACTACACTACGACACTTCTCAGGAAAGCATGGGGTAGTTCTGGAAAACCGTTCTCAACGGTGCCCCTGAACCTAGTTGATAGACAGACACCTACCAGTAGGCAGGTAAGGGATATCAAGTCGTCAATGGCTATCTTGAGATCCCTATTCTCAGGACTTCCTGAGGTCAGTCCCATCAAAGGCGATCTGTCTGATCAGAGATGGGCAGAGCGTAGGGAGATGATTTGCACTGACAATGAGTATCTCGACATATTCGACCCTGTCGAGAGTAGAGGAGATGGACCATGGGAACAACACCGAAGAATCCGAACCATGAACTCTGATTACATCAGTAAGCAGCGGTTCAAGAGAATAGGATTAGGAGAGGCTAGCGAAGACCTCGCAGACACAGCAAACAACCTTCTGAATGGAGGCCGTGCTCTGGCTGCAATCGAGCATGACTCATTGCCACCAGGCATGTATTGTACCCTTGAGGTAATGGTACCTGCCAACTCGGGATTCAGTAGTGACCTTGTCAACGAAGTTGGCGAAGCTATCGCTACAGGTATCCGTCGAGCAGGTGTTGAGCATGTGGTGACAATCTACAACGAAGTAGTGAATGGTTTGACCGAATGTGATGACATCATCGTCACTCTTACGGAGGATCATGCTGGTACGACCCTATTGATGGTGAAGACCGATGAGAGTAATCCACACAAGCGTAGGAAATTGGTTCGGAATCATTCTGGACCATGGACTGATCAGAAGTGGACGAAGGGCTGCAAAGCGTACAACCGCCTAATGCGTGAAGTCCAAGACGCACATCTGCGTAGTGGCTTGCCCGCATGTATTGCGGACGGTGAACTGATCAGGGTGTTTGCATCGCATTGGTATTCTGGAAAGTTTGCCTCAAGGCCAGAACATGGTCTTGGAGGTAAGCACGACAGACCATTGCAAGGCAGGTCGATAGAATCAGGCGGTGGTAGCAAATGAGTAACCAGATGATGGTATTCGTATTGGTTCTCGTCGCTCTGGCATTTACAGTGTGGGCTGTAAATCAACACTGGGTAGCGAAGAATTTCCTCCACGAGGCTCTAAGGTCTCAAACTGAGGAAAGTGTAGAAGATACTCTACAATCTATTCGAGCGCTTCAGTACAAGAATCCCCACCACAGGAGTCTTGAGAACTATCGAGAATCTGGTAAGGATAGGGGAATGCGTGATGGTGAAGCAATATTCAGCGAGTTGGATAAGATGGAATTAATCGCTCAACAAGGCGAGGAGTTCGGTAAGTCCTATCATGATCAACAGGTTAAGTTGCATCACCAGGTGGAATATCTCAGGCAATTGAATGGGAACATGTCAGCTATTGAGAACTGGGTCAGGGAGACCGCCGAGTTCCAAGTTCAGTATGATGTTGAACTTGGGAATCGAACGAGTTCCCTTGTGTCAGGGATCAATAGTTTGCGAGATGAGATCTCGAACATCAGCCGCCAAGCGGAAGCTGTGAGGGAGGTCATCTAAGATGGGATACGAGGATGGTGAACAGAGTCTGAACAATCAGCGCGATTCCGTTGCACTGTTGGAGTTGATTGACACCATATCTTCGCTTGAAGAGATTCACGAAGAAACCTGTCAAAGGCTCAGTGAGATGGAATTGCCTGACGAGTGGAGACACTGGTCTAACATCCTCGTTGATCAGATCCGACGGGAAGTCATTCTTGACATGCAGCGTGAAAGGCTTGTACTTTCACATGCTCAACGATTAGCGTCGTTGGTTGAGGATACCCCGTCATCAACCGTGAGTTCTAGCCAGAAGCGTATGCTTGCCAGCATCCGGACCGAACAACTCGTCCCACCGCCATGGGTTGAGGTAATGTTGGAGGAAGAGGAGTGAATCCTCTGGATTCAACATCACCTCGTTCTGATGAGCGGAGGTTCGGGGATGTGTCGGTGTTGGCGTCTGACAGTGCAAATGCGCTGGCAGCTCTGCAAGCGTTAGCAGCTAGGATGAGGGGCACCCTTCCTGTCGAGGTTCCTTTAGAGGGGCCAATGATATGCAGGGTGCAGTTCGATTGGCAGACGGCTATGGATGAATGGTTGGTTGAGATACAAGAGGCAATCACGGCTTCGGAAGAAGTCAGATTGGTTGCTGGGCGGGCATTGAGGGTCGCCCAGCGTGCCGATGAAACTGAAGGTATCGCACAAGTGTGCGAACTATCTGAAGTGGAGGCGCGTCTCGCCCTCATTCTCAAAGATTGGTTGGCAGCTCTGAATCAAGAGCGAAACAACTCAGATCTGAATGCGAGTGGTAGACCAATTCCAGGTTATCTGTCAAAGAGAGCCAGAGAGTTGTTGTTAGGTGACGAACTTGTTCTTCAAGAGTGGAGTACAGATGAAGAAGATCCAGCTACAAGATGGTGTAGACTATCTCATAGATTCGAAACCATCGCATTGGTTTTGGCTCGCATGTGTAAATGCACTAGTGACGCGCATAGACCTTTCACTGGATTGAATCGACTATACTTGTTGTCTGAATCGTTCTCCGAGTATTGCAAGAATCAGGCCGCAATTTGGTCTGGTTTGTTTTCATTGACCGAGCCACTTGGTGATCCAATGTTGGATAGACACGATGCCATACTCCAACTTGAGATAGAATATCTAGCGTCACATGCAGTACCTCCACCAGGTATCATATTGGTAGAACCACTATCAAAGGAGGTATTGGAGAGTGGTTGACCTCCACACAATGAGATTCATCGTATTGGTATCGATGTTGTTCGCCCTCCAATTTCTCGTGGCTCTACTCGCATATGCCGAGAACAGAATGAGACCACTGATGTTGGAATTACATCTTCTTCGTGATGATGTAGAGGAACTTCACCTGTGTGCTAGGTACTATGCTGAGAAATATGGGATTTCTCCACCACCAGAATTACTGGTGCCTCCAGAGTCCCAACTGACTAAACCTCTCAGAATGATGAGATTGAGAATGATGGTAGAAGTAGGCCTCATCGCTATGGTAGCGAGCTTACCATCAGGTGCTGTCTACCTATCGATAGGTCAGTGATCAAAGAAATGCCGACCCGGACCCCCGCTGGTATCCAAATGGATGCCAGCGGGGGTCCTTTTTTTGTTTCAATCAATGTCGTACAATTCATTCGCCTTCATCCCAAGCATCGACTTCTTGGGTAGAAGCAGTGGCTTCAGCAAATTGCTCTTCAGTGACCCTCACAACATCCATTCCATATGCGGATATTACGCCATCTTCACTGCTTGGTAATTGATTTTCCACGGGTCCCGCAACTCTAGTGAAGAGGTGATATTCGGACAAGTGTTTTGCTTGCCCCATCGCCTTCTTTCTGTTGCTGAAAAGTAATCTGAGGAATCGCACAGTTCTATCAGCAGCTAGTGATAGTTGGACTCTTAGTGGTAGGTTCGAAGATGCGCTTTTCCAGATGAAGAGGCGTGTAGAGTTTCTAACCGGAGGGCGCATCTTGAATCCGGCCTTGGTCAGGGTTGCAGCTAGCGCAGCCGAACGTGTGAACGAGAATACGAGTGGTGGTTCATGGTCGTCAACTGCTCTACCCGCGACGATTGGGTCTTGGTGGGCACGTTGGAGAGCGAGGCGAACCAGTTCGTGTGACAATCCTATTCCTCTCTGCTCGTGGTCTACAAGGACGGTGCAGAGTTCGAGAGCCTTTCCACAACGCCTCAACTCACAGTGCCCTGCAGGTCTATTTCTTCCGTAAAGCACGACATGTGGTGTTCTTGATAGGTAATCTGATTCCTTAGATTCATTCTTCTTTGCAGTTCGTAGGTCAGGCTCCCCTGGAAGTAGCCGTTGAAGCCACGATTCGTGACTTTCTTCTTCCACATCACTCACCTAGCCTTTTCCACATCGATATGTGTAGGCCTATGCCAGGCACATCGTATTCATCACCAAATCTGATCCATCCAGTAGATTCGTAGAATGATATAGCGGGTAGTCTAGCTTGTAGGAAACCAGCCTTTGCCCCCCATACTTCAACGGCTCCTTCTTCTAATTCAGAGAGCACAAGACTTCCCATACCTCGTCTTCTCATATCATCCAATGTTCCCATCTGCCTAATTTGGATAGCAGGTCGTAGTGATTCAGGATTAGGAAGGGGGTTGCCGTACGCATCAATTTCTCCAGTGGCCAGCAAAGGCGTGAAGTCAGGGCAGTCGGCAGCACCTTCGTCTGCAGTGTCTGCCCCCCCTCCCCCTGAATCATCAGGGATTAGATGTGCTCTTCCAACAGATCCAACAATTCCCTCGTATTCGACCCATGCATGCAAGGACTCATCGTCATCAGGAAGATATGCAGCACTCATTGGGAACCCAAGTGGTTTACGTAGTGTTTCGTATCGAGTCTTGAAGTATGATTCGGGTAGAAACCCCCCAGGCTCTCTCCTATGGCTCTTCAAATCCATCACCTAGAAACAGTCAGGTAGGCCTCCAACCAGTTCCTCAATCCTACCGCCATGAATGGGCGAGGTGATTTTGGATATCAATCAAACCGCTTAGAACAGGCTTTTCGCTACTGCGAATTGACATGCATGGATTACGATGACACAAGCACCGAATGCAGCCACCCAGAAGTCATTGTATTCTCTCGCTCTCCACACACAAATTGCAGCACCAAGGAATGCTAGCAAATCGGTTTCAGGGCTGGCTAGCCAAGCACAGTTCTCCCCCACGGGGAGCGTCGATTCACTGTATAACCAGAATACTAAGGCGAATGGGACACCAAGGAGAACTCCTTGGCGCCACCCATTCAACTTCTTTGCCCACTCATCCCAATCAGCATATATCAACAAGGATTCCATGACTCGTCGCTGAATAAATTGGTATTTTATTTCTTCAAGAGCACCCTGTGGTGTTGCCGCACTCGGCACACTTGAGACAGGTTCCACTACGCTGCATCTTGCTACCACCACAAGTCATGCAAATATCCCCTGTGAATCCTTGCGCCCTAGCCTGCATCATTCGCTTCTGGTCGTCGCTCTCACTACTGACATCTAGCGTTAATTGGACATCTCGCTTGTCTCCAGTATGGCGAACTACTCCATCAGGTGTTGTTTCTGGTCGACTGATTGACATGGTGTTGAGATCCTCTTCAGATACCTGTGCGAAGTCGTTGCGACCTAGGTATTTGATTGCCAACTCGCGGAATATGTAGTCGACGATACTGGTTGCCATCTTGACGCGGTTGCTACCACCCATGACCATCCCACTTGGTTCGAATTTTTGGAAAGTGAATGAGTTGACGAAAGCGTCTAGAGGGACTCCGTACTGTAGGCCGAGTGAGACTGCGATTGCGAATTGGTTGAGCATCGAACGCCACGCCGCACCCTCCTTTGAGGTCGTAATCATAATCTCGCCAAGGTTGCCATCATCATAGGTACTTGAGGTTAGATAGACAGTGTGTCCACCTACCCTAGCCTTCATTGTGTGAGAGTCCCGAGTGTCAGGTAGTGGCCTTCGCGTGGCGACATAGTTCTGGGTAAAGGCTTCAGCAACAGCTTCTGCTTGTGGGGCTGGCATTGGTAGCCGTTCCATGACCTGCTTAGCTGCCGTTCTGATTTCGACGATTTCTTCGTCCACCTCTTCTTCTTCCTCAACCTCTACACCAGCAGGAACCAGTGATGACATCAGTGGTTGTGACAACTTGCTTCCGTCACGATAGAGTGCGCACGCCTTATTCCCAGTTTTCCAACTTCGTAGGTAAGCGTCTTGTACATCTGCCACAGTGACATCTCCTGGCATGTTGATAGTCTTCGATATGGCACCGGAGATGAATGGCTGGGCGGCAGCCATCATGTCAACATGCGCTTCCCATCTTATTGATCTGGTTCCATAGGAGCCGCAGGGTTGTGCGCAGTCAAAGACTGCCAAGTGTTTGTCTTTCAACCCCGGAGCCCCCTCAATGGTGGCGCGGCCAAAGATGTGGTCGTTTGCCACACCTATCTCTACTTGGGAGAATCCCAAGTGAGACAGTACATCGACGAATGGGCTGGCTAATTCTTCTTCAGTCATACCCAGGGTGTCCTTGCAGAAGTCTTCACCAAGCACATTCGGTGATGCCATACCTCTGATATCAAAGACATCAGCGTAAGCAGCATCCATCTTAGAGAATTCCTTCTCAGTGAAGCCCTTATCTTTCAGTGCCGCAGTATCTATCCCCTGCGCTCCGGCGAATGAACCACTTCCCATGACATACTGAATAATTCCTTCAATCTCATTGTCATTATATCCGAGGTTCTTGAGACCAGATGGTAGGCCAGTTGCTGGGATTCTCAGAGTCCCTCCACCAGCCAAATGATAGACCCTATCATCCCGCTTATTTGCCTTTTAAATGGCGTGGTTGGTGGGATTTTGGGACGGGTGCTTTGGGGGACATGGGGTGCCATAATCAAGATCTGGCTTACTGGGCGCTTGAACTTCGCGATCCTACCAGTGTGGAAGCCAAATCTTCAGGGATAAATAATGAGACCGCACCCAAGTGGTCGGAAGTTACCTATCAG
>CAXFCF010000036.1:0-8060 GCA_964000875.1 uncultured Candidatus Poseidoniales archaeon | reverse complement strand
GATCTAATTCCCGATCAAATCGATTCATGTAACATTGGCGAACAAGGATGGATTTCTAATTCAACAACAGACAATGATGGCGATGGTTGTTTAGATAGATCAGAAGACCTTGACGATGACAACGACGGAGTTATCGATATTGTAGATGAATGTGCAAGTGGTGAAGTTAGTTGGGTGTCCAATAATTCAACAGATAGCGATTCCGATGGCTGTCAAGATTCATCCGAGGACATCGATGATGACAATGACGGCTCATTAGATGTGTTCGACAATTGCACACCAGGTATATTGGGATGGAAAAGTAATTCATCGACAGATTACGACAATGATGGTTGTCATGACTCAACCGAAGATTTGGATGATGACAATGACGGAATAATAGACACAAACGATTTTTGTGAAAAAGGTAGACTCAATTGGGATTCCAATATTTCCAATGATATGGACTCCGATGGTTGCAGGGATTTCGATGAAGACCAAGATGACGATGGTGACGGATTTAATGATGAAGATGACTATTGTTCACACGGTGACACTGGCTGGATTTCAGGTAGAGCCACAGATCACGATTCAGATGGTTGCCAAGATTCATCTGAAGATTTAGATGATGATGGCGATGGTGTTCTAGATACTGTCGATGATTGCCCAAGAGGGCTAACAGGTTGGACATCTAACGGCGGTAACGATTACGATGGCGATGGCTGTTCTGACATAGTTGAAGATGGAGACGACGATAACGATGGCATCAACGATTATTCAGATCCATGCCCGACAGGTCAATCAAGCTGTTTGCAAACAAATGATGGCAACACAACAATCATTCATGAATACCCCAATAACAATACCAACCAATCTACTCCAATCACCACTACTGTAATTCACTACCACAACAATTCTACAACAATAGTATACTATCACAATGAGACAAAAACCAACGAGACCAATCTTTCAGGGGAAATACTTCCTGAAATCAACAATGATTCATCTAACAAGATGAATGAATCGGATTTATCCAATGTACAAGGAGATATGTCTGGCACATCAACTATTGAAATTGTTTCAGCAACATCCCTGGCACTCATTGCCATTTTTCTACTACTGTTGTTGATAGGGCAACTAAAAACTAAACAAGAAGAAGCAAACCAATCTATTTCATTTTCAGATGAACCAAACTTTGATCTAGACTCACCATCAAATGGTGAATCTTCTATGAATTCGAACTTACCCTTGGAAGTAAACCAACCCCAATTAACTCAAACCACTTCAAAAGAAGTAAACGAAACGGAGGAACCTTCCACCCCCCCAGTCGACATAGAGGGCACCCAATCAACAGATGGTAACGAATGGGTGGAGTATCCGATGGGTAGCGGCAAACATTGGTATAGATCAGAGACCGGTAAAGATTGGCATAGATGGGAAAGATAGCAATCAGGCCGGCATGTTCATTGAATTAACACAATGGCGAATTGACTGATAGTCATGGTTGAAAGACTGGTAATCGATGTCATAGACAATGGGGGCCAATGGACTCACAGAGAGTGGCGTATGTTGAGATACCTTGGCGTAGATACACAGATTATTCCAAACGGCTCACCCATAGATGATCTTAGAGAAATGGACGGTCTTCTCCTTTCAGGTGGCGCAGCTCGCGTTGGAATCACAGGCGAATTGGGTAACTGCGCAGCATTTCTTGAATTGGATTTACCCATTCTTGGGATATGTGCTGGCCACCAGTTCATGGCTCGTCACTATGGCGGGGATTGCGGTGAGGCAGAATCTCCTGAATTCGGTGCGATGGAGATAGAGTTGTTAGAGGGGGGTGGGGCTATTTTTGAAGGAACCCCAAGCCCACAGATTGTTTGGGAGAGCCATAACGACGAGGTCACAATAGTTCCAGAAGGCTTCCGTGTTACAGCTAGTAGCCCTTCGTGTAGAGTTCAAGCGATGGAGAACGAAGCAGGAGATAGGTTTGGGTTACAATTTCATCCCGAAGTAAACGATTCTGAATATGGCGCTAAGATCATGGAAAATTTCGTTGAAATATGTAGAAATACACATCCCTGACGATTTCGCCCTAAGGGCGAGGTTGAAAAAGGGCGGGCCGGTCGCCGCACTCCATGGAGCGAGTCTACACATTCCTAGAAGATCAGATGTTCACTTACAAGTGTGTCAACATTAACTGCAAGGAGAACCACCGGGCCGCAGGTTGGACCCAATGGATTAACTGCGAGACTTGTGGTTCCAGAGCACTACCTACAGAGATTCTCTATCGCTGCCTCAAGTGCGGCGCCATTGAGACCTTCAGCCAGGATAAGAACGGCGTATCTTGCCGCTCTTGCGGTTTTCGCATATTCATCAAGCCAAGGCGCTCCGGAACAGATCCTGAGAAAGGCGGCGAGGGCGCTTACAAAGTTATCAAGGCAGACTGAAAAAGTCATCAACAGATACTTCACCCCATGGTCGCATGACGACCCGCCATCACATATCATCAGGAACTCCCTTTGAAGCGGTCGCTGGTTACTCACGAGCGATTAGAGTGGGAAATACCGTTCATGTGGCTGGAACTACAGCCACCGATTCTTCCGGAAATGTCCTTGCTAAGGGCGATGCTTCAGAACAATTCAAGATAATCATGGGTAGAATAGAGAAAGCACTCATTGAAGCCGGCTCTAGTATTTCTGATGTAGTCAGAACTAGGACATATGCCACAAGACCTACTGATTGTGATTTGATTATGAAAGCTCACGGAGAGATATTTTCCGAGGTTATGCCAGCTGCAACCCTCGTAGTGATTAGAGAGCTAGTTAACCCCGAAATGCTACTAGAAGTAGAGGTCGAAGCGATAGTCGATTCTGATTGAGCAGCGCTGAGTTCAAGGACTGCGCTCGCTAGTTACCAGATATGCCAAGTTGGTTGGAGACCTATGCCCCCAAGCGTTTCTCTGACTTAGCCGTACCCGAACCAGTCAAGAATACCCTTACGAGCGCTAGTTTAGGAGGTAATCCCCCTCACCTATTGATATCCGGTCCTGCAGGAGTAGGGAAGACAGCTGCATGGCGATTAGTTGCTCGCCAAGTGCTTGGATCTGGATGGGAAGCGACCTCACATGTTCTACAGGCTAGAGATTTGAAGAATGAATCTGGTGCAATGGCTAAGTTCGAACAATTTCTTAGACCAGGAGGCAAGAAATCATCTGACACCTTAGCAGGGAGGACGAGTCTCGATGCCTTTGATCGCTCCATTTGGGGTGATGATGATATTTCGAGCCCACCACCTGCTGGGGTGGAGACGGATCTAAGTGAAGGTGGGCGAGCACCTATCAGTAGGTTGATTGTGATAGAGGACGCAGATCACCTTGGTTCCAAGAGGCAGCCATATCTACGTAGAATGATGGAGAGGGAGGCTAACACCTCTCGCTTCATATTCACCGCAAGGGCACCTAGTCGTTTGATAGACGCTCTGAGAAGTAGGTGTCAACACATTCGCATACCATCTGTCGATAAATCATCAATAGATTCGACTCTCAAACAGATAGCAGCCAAGGAATCACTCTCACTCGCGCCGGGTCTCTTAGGAGATGTAATTCATGTGAGCGATGGAAACTTAAGGAGAGCCATATTCACCCTTGAACTACTGAATCTTTCAGGACAGACTAGCGTGAGGGAGTCGGTGCACAACCTAGTTTCTGCCACTACTCTTCAAGGTGGTCGTCTAATGGTAGAACAGGCTCTTCGTGGTAATGTTGTAGCCTGGAGTTGGACTTCATTGAGAGGAAGGAAGACTAGGGTTTTGGATGGAGCTGTTGGTGAGTTAAGTAAGCTGATGGATGATTTCCAACTAGATGCGGATGATGTGATAGTACAAATCCACAGAGTATTGACTGCAAGTCGTCTTATGCTATCACCCGAACTACGATCTGAAGCCCTCCATCTCTTAGCTGAATGCGATGCAGCAGTTCGGCGTAGTAGTTACCCCAGGATACAACTGGAAAGGTTCCTCCATGAGATATCTAATGCAGGATTGAGGCATGGCTTAGCCTTGGCTTGATAGCCAAAACGGTCATCTAAGGAATGCAGGTCGAAGGTTCGGGCGCGTAGCATAGCTGGATAATGCACCGGCCTCCTAAGCCGGGGACCGCGGGTTCGAATCCTGCCGCGCCCGCTTTCGAACAATATACAAAGAAGTTGAATTGGGGGTCTCTAAGAGACCCCCCGTGGCGTCGTGTTTATGATGCGAAGGCAAGTGCCACCAACTGATGGAGGCATGGGATGTTGTCGTCGTTGGCGGAGGAGTGGCCGGTCTTCGCGCTGCGATAGCAGCTTCCGACGAAGGAGCTAGCGTAACCATTCTCGAGGAAGGCGCTTTAGGCTCAGCATCAGCTTCGTTGTCTTGCGAAGGTCTCGCAGTGTCGATGGGCGAGACAACTTCGAGCAAGCACGCCGAAGACACCATCACAATAGGTGCTGGTGCTTGCGATGAATCTGTTGTCCGCCGTAGAACAGCTTCCGCTTTTGATCATCTAGCTGAGATGGAGAGATGGGGTCTAGTTCTTCGCAGGGATGACAATGGGCTACCTATGTTGAGTGATGCACCAGGTCATTCTCACCCACGCTTGGCTACAACAGGCGACACTACAGGTAGAGAGATTCATCAAATTCTAGAGGAACAGTGCATCAAGAGGTCGATACCCCGTCGTCCAGATACTCATGTAATATCACTAGCAGTAGATGATGGTTCTATTTGTGGAGTCGTAGCACTTGAATCACAGCGCGGCGAACTCGTAGCAATACGTGCAAAATCAGTCATTCTAGCTACTGATGGATATCAATCAGCATGGAATGGGGATGGTTTTGGCATGGGTTCCGGTGCTTCTTTGGCTTTGGCAGCAGGTGTAGAACTATCCAACCTTGAGTTCCAAGTTTTTGATCCTCTATGCATATCAGGTAGTGGGATGCGCCTTCCTTTTGCGATACTCGGTGACGGAGCTACCGTAAGATCCGCATCTGGAGGTTCAGTCGAGTTTTCTACAGAGGGCGGCATGTTCCAAGCCACGCAAGCTATACTCACTACTAACGAACAATGTGTTGTAGATGCAAGAGTGATGGACAGAGGTACACCTGTTTGGTATGCTGATATCGCAGAAAGAGTTTCGAGTGGAATAGGCGGCGAAATGAATGAAGTTGTCATTCCAATCACCCCGAGAGTTTCATCCACACTAGGAGGTATTCCCTGTGGATTTGACGGCAGCGTACAAGGAATATCCGGACTTTATGCAGCAGGAGATTGTGCATCTAGTGGAATGCATGGCGCTGATATGATTCCTGGAAACCGCCTTCTTGAATCATTAGAGGGTGGTTCTTCTGCTGGGTCAGCCGCAGCTTCTAATGGTGCAAGTGGTTCTACTGAAGTAGTTGATGAAGCACTATCTCTAGCATCGTCAAAAATAGCAGCATTACTACACGGTTCGAATGATGGCATGTCACCAGGTCAGGTCGCTAGTAGATTGGCCAAAGTAATGTCAGATTCAATGGGTACATCGAGAGATATTTCTGGCTTAGAATCAGCAGCAGCAGCGATAGATGAAATGCTCACCTCAAAAATTGTCCTTTCCGATGAATCCCCCATCATGAACACCGAATTAGTTTCATGCATCAGACTCGAAGGTTTACTTTCCATCGCATCAGCTGCAGTATCAGCGGCATCAAATCGCGCGGAATCGTGTGGTAGCCATGTTCGCAGCGACGAGTGATAACTTACACAATGTTGACCTTCACCACCATCTTGCGCCTAACATGCGCGTGGGTTCATCATTACTAGTAACCCTCCTCATTTTTCCACTAATGGTTGGTTGTATAGGCGATGAAAAGGATCCATCAAAAGAATGCGATACAGGCATTGATTATGAGCCACTAGTACCCGATCCTTTCTCATCTACTGTAGCAAATGTACGTCTCGCAGATTGGGATTCAGATGGGATAGATGAGGCATTCTATACCATGCCTCTCGATGGAGTTGTGTCCTTATTGGATTGTGATTCTACTGGTTGTGATGAGACTACAATATCACTAGGGATTACCGCTCCAGTTAGAACACATGTCGTAGATTTAGACTCTGACGGTGCACTTGACCTAGTAGTTTCAGACATAGGAATATTATCCCCCGATGATTCATTAGTGGGTAAGGTCGTTACTTACTGGGGTTCTTCAGGAATAGAAGCAACCCCTGAAGTAATCATAGATGGAATAGGGAGGACAGTGTGTGCGGAGTCTGGTGATTTCGATGGTGACGGAGATCTCGATTTAGTGGTATGTGAGTTTGGTAACATGGAGGGCAGCGTATTCTGGTTAGAGCAGGTAGAAGATGGTGAATGGATTCACCACGAGATGGATAACAGATCGGGAGCAATTCACGCATTTCCATTCGACGCCGATGGTGACGGAGACCTCGACATTGCGGTCTCCCTTTCTCAAACATCAGAAGAAGTGGATCTTTTCCTCAACGATGGCACTGGAAATTTCTCTCTGAAAAAATTGGTAGAATCTGATGACATTTACTACGGGATGTCTGGCTTGGAAGTAGTCGACATCGATAGTGATGGTGATTACGACATAATATACTCTAACGGCGATACCCTTGACATGGATGTACCCGAAGGAGTCGACCCCCATGAGTTACATGGTGTATCATTATTGGAAAACGACGGAGAGGGTAATTTCACTGAGATTAGATTACTTAGTTTATGGGGCTCATATGTAGGACACGCTAGTGATCTTGATGGTGATGGGGATATGGATATACTAGTAGGGACTATGCAGATTGACTACATATTTCCCAACACAGACAAGATTGACCTTGTAGTTCTAGAAAATATAGGTCAAAGGGAATTCATCACTCATGAATACGAAAACGCAGTTCGCTACCTCATTACAATGGACACAGGCGACATAGATGGCGACGGTGAGATAGACATTCTATCGGGGAGCCATCGCTTAGGTTTGGACGGTCAAGCCCATAGATCGATTGAACTTACTTGGCACGGTGAAGAGGTGTGTCTAGATGGATGATAGATCACTCTTCACTAAGATAGTAGATGGCGATATACCCGCTTCCTTCATAGCTAAAGGAGATGGATGGGTTGCCTTCCTCGATATCAATCCACGCGCTACTGGCCACACACTAGTAGTACCAGTGGAACAGGCTCAAAGGATCAGGGAATTATCTCCTACAGCGCGTGCCGCATTGATAGAAGGAGTTTCTGAATCTTCACGTAAGTTGTGCACTCACTTCGAAGTTGATGATTGCACTATAGTGACGCACGATGGCCCCGATGCAGGGCAAGAGATACCCCATGTGCATGTACATGTTATACCCCGATCGCCCCGTGATGGAGGTAGAAGTATCCTAGCGATGTTTCCAGATACCCCACCCATAGGAACCACTGAACCCGATTTCGCCGCCCTCAACACACTAGCAGATGAATTATCGAAGGTCTGACCACCCGCCGCCTTCATTTCCAACTTCTTCGTCGCATAACTGATGGCAGAGGAAGTCGACCATCGAGGTGAAGAGTTACCAGCTCTTTCAAAACGTTCGAGTAAGGTAGACTTAGGTAGAATTCAGAAGTTCCACAAACCCGACTTCACCGATAGTAAATTGCAACACCCATTCATATTCAAGGTGTTCAAAACTATCCTCACATATGGACGCAACCACACCCTAGGTTCACTTGAGTACCGTGGTGTTTCCAACATACCCAGTGCCGACCAAGGTGTCCTCGCAGTATCCTGGCATACAGCAGGATTGATTGATCCAGCAGTCATCATGACTCACATTGATCGCAGTTATGCGTTCGCTGGCCGCCAAGACATTCTCACTGGCCCTATAATCGGTTGGTGGGGTCGACGCCTCGGTGTTCAACCCCTTCTTCGTCAGGCAGAGCGAATGAGAGGTCACGCTGACGATGATACAGCTAAACGCGTCAATTCTGCCAGTCTCCTCACAGTCGCCTCAAAATTAGCTCATGGGCAAGCATCGATACTTATGCCCGAAGGCCACTCTCA
>CAXFCF010000035.1:0-8062 GCA_964000875.1 uncultured Candidatus Poseidoniales archaeon | reverse complement strand
CCATCACGAGGTAACTCACACAAAGGTCATCTGGAAGAGGTATCGGGTCGTTCCAACTCGAAGCTGTTGGACCAAGGTCAACCACCTCGGATCCAATCACTGAATCAAACATGCTGGCGTTCTCATATGGCCAGAAGAACGGGAAGGTCGTCCTTCTATAGATGCGCCAACCAGCAAAGTACGGGTCGTCCAACTCTCCAGTAGGTTCCCATTCCAAACGCATGTATCCTTCTGAAAGTTGGATAGTAGTCAGATTCTCTATCGCCACTTCTGGATTATCCAAATCACCGCCAATCATGTAGATGCCCGAGCCAAAGGACTCGTCATGTATCTCCAAAGTGTCGTTACCATCGTGGTAAGTGAAACTGCTGGGAAATACCAAATCATATAGGTTTGAGCTCTCCTTTGAATCCATTTCCATCACAACCAAAGTGGATCTGTCAAAATCATCCGGCAACATCTCACCAAGAGATACGAACGAGTTAACGAAGACTATCCCGGGGTCAGTGACTCCGGGTAAATTCGGTTCGATGTCATACTCAATTATCCTCATTGGAGAGAGACCCATGCCTACTAGTTCAGGGTAGGTGTAGCCAGTAGGAGGATACTCGGGCTCCAAGAACTCGTAGTCAACAGCCTCGTCCATGACTGCCTCGCCTCCAACTATCCAAGGTTCGTCAATCATCGAAATTCGGTTCTGTACACGTATGACCCTAACAGCAGTATCCAGTTGACCAAGTGCATCACGCGTGGTCAATGTGACCAACCACTCACCCATGGGCAGAGTCGTAGTCATGACCTGCCCATAACCCAAGGTTTCCTCATAGTTGAGGCGCCAGGTGAAATTCATCGGAGTGGCGCCCAATGGGTTGACTTGACCGACGAACATAATCTCGTCACCACTATCGAACCTCTGGCCTTCGGACGGATAACTTACAGCAGGATATGCTGGCATGTGGCGTGAACTTACCGTAACCTCAAACCAATTGTCACTCGGATTGATGTCTTCTTCCTCCAGAAATGATGTGAACTCGGCTCGAAGGATTAGTTCACCAGTCACTGGCATCTCGAATGTACAATAATCGGATTCACCGGGGGACATGAGTACTTGACAAGACACTGGCCCATGCAGAAGCGTGGCGTTCATGTCGTAAATCTCCAGAGAGAACGAGGTGTTGACATCGACGAATCCGATGTTCCCCACCCTTACCCTAACCGAATTCTCACCGTACGGGAATATCGTGTAGTTGGTACCCGATACCTCGATAGTTTGACCAGAACCACGAGCCGGCTCTATCATTTCGATCCAAACATCGAGGCTATCATTGACGATGATGGTGATCTGAGTTAAGTCATTCCAATCGTTCATGTCACCATCTGATTGGATAAGTCCGAGCGTCATATTGAATGTCCCAGGGAACGGGGCGATGAAGTCTGGAAGAGCCTTAATCCAATGGCCAGCGGTTGCCACTGGTGGGATACTAGTCTCGTTCTGCTCTGACAACAAAGTACCGTTGTGATAAAGCTCCCATCCGAAAGTTGCATTCTGCCCAGCCTCCCATGAGAGACGATGGAAGTCTACTGAAATTGGATAAGAGGTGTTACTGTTGTAAACCTCCTCTGTATCGAAGATGACCTCGTTAATCGAAATATCCCGCAATGGGGCGGCGAAGTCAAACAGATACGATATCACATCGTCACTAGGGTCGGAATCTGTCTGAGTGAACGAGAAGAAAATTGTGTGAACTCCCTCCTGCATCGGTTGAAAGAGCGAATTGGTAAATCTCAACGTAGTTGTCTGGAAACCATACACCTGGCCTGTCTGTGACAGCCCAGATGCCGAACCAGAAGGGCAAGCAATGGATGCTGTGTGGTCACCAGAGCAGATTTGCCACTTGACCTCCCTGCTAGAGTGGGTCGAGAACATATCATTGCGTAACTGCACCTCGGGGACGATGAACGAAGTGTACCTGTCGTAGGTGGCATTCTCCATAGGCTCGACGCCTACCAACAACGAGAGATCACCGGAAACCGATGCACTGGAAGCCGGAGCCATCGCTGCTAACGATGAAAACGCTAGCAAAATGACGAGCCCTATGGAAGGGGTTCTCGCCCGCGCGCGACCGCCCGCACCCTCACGCATGAAGAAGTCCAGCCCAAGGGGGTCGTAAATACCACACGCTGCTGAGTGAGGTTATGCACATGATTGTCAACCCACGCTGAGCAGGGGTACACTGACACAGCATTGATGGAGGAGGTCAGCCGTCGAAAGGCTATGAAGCGGTATGGAGAGGTTTCCAGAAGCCTCGAAAACTCGGATGGTGCGATGACGGCTGTCATCGAGTTCCTCACTGCTTTCGTACTCTTCCTAATCATCCTAACCGCTTTCTTCAGCCTTGCGGGTCTCCAATTGGGATCCAACCATCCCAAATCAGACCAGCTCGACACATTTGCACATCTCGCACTCGATAGATTGACTGAAGATCAAGGTTACTTTACACCACTGGACTCAGAGGGAGATAGGGATCCCGGTAACTCAACCACTGAATGGCATGTGCTCAATGCTACCTGGCTGAACAGCGGCTTCGTTCATGTCGGACTTTCAGGCCAATATGGAGCGCTCGACCAAGCGCGTGTCGATGCCCTAGCCAATGTAACAGAGGACAAATTCATACGCGGGTTAGGACTTCCTGGCTGGTGCAGTGTTAACTTGACTATCGCCATTGAAGAAAGCGATGACGAAAACAGGGTCGGATTGAAAATCTTCCAGGATGGAGCGTCTAGGAATGCCGCAGGAAACAGTGCCCTAGCCCATCGAACAATGGTTCTCGGAAACGAAATTGTGACCGTGGTCTTGGAGGTGCATGATGCAGGTCGCACTCCAAGCGACCTGCGCATCACTGAGTTCATGGTAAAGCCAGAACTAGGCTACCCGGAGTGGGTCGAATTGGAGAACTCCCCGGGATTCGCTGCCAACATGTCCGGGTATGGGCTTGGTAGAGATTCTAGCGGAGGTGTGCATGCTCTAATTGGAGATGGAGCCTTGGCTGGAGGTGACGCTATGATTTGCTCGGGCAAGCCCGCGTTGCAGGCCAACAATGGAGCTGATCTATTACTTGACTGTGGCATGACTGGAGTTCTCGGACGAGGAGCGATAGATGGGCTGAACGAGTTCAACGACGCCCTAATCCTGACTTGGACATATCCCGGAACCGCCCAAACTGTCGTCGAACAGAGAATAGACTGGGATGATGATTGGGATATTTCGACAAATCAGGCTCTGAACTGGAACGGTAACTCTACCTCAAGTGACTCCAATGGGTGGGATCGCGTTGATGGTGGTACTCCAGGAGTCGTCTGAACGCAAACCCAAGGCTCACATCGTCCAACTACCAGCCTCGTCAGCCAACGAGTTCTTAGTGTAGTTCGGAGGGTGACGGTTCGGTAGTCATGTTCGGGATGCCGCAGTACACACGTGACCGCTGTCCTACCGGCATTCATGGATTAGACGAAATCACCCGTGGGGGCATCCCCTACGGCTCCACCGTACTGGTGGGTGGAACCTGTGGCTCTGGCAAGACTACCCTCTGCCTAGAGTTCTTGGTGCACGGTGCTGAGATGGGTGAGGCTTGTGCCTACTTCGCTGCCACCGAACCATCCGTGAAGTTACTTGAGAATGTCAGGCAATACTCCTTCTTCAACATGGAAATGGTCGACAAGGGGTTGATCAATGTCTTTGACATGGATGTGCTCTTTTCATGGCTGGGATTGACTAAAGCTACCTTCGATAGGGATGACATAGACTCACTGGTCAAGGCCATCACTGACATAGTTAACACGATAGGAGTTACACGTCTAGTCATAGACTCGGTGACCACACTATGTTACAAAGTTCCTAATGACCAACTAATCAGAGATTTCCTGTTCACGCTCGGAAAGACCTTGGCTACACAAGGATGCACATCTTTCCTAGTTGCTGAGATTACCTCAGCAGGCGCCAAGGCACACTGGTCCAGCTTCGGCGTGGAAGAGGCGATTCTCGATGCCATCATGGTAATGGGTGACATCGACAGAATGGGTCACCTACTGCGCTACTTGCAAGTCGTCAAAATGCGCGGTACTGATCATTCTAGAGCCAAATACGCAATCGAGCTGACTCCGATAGGTGTGATGATGACTCCGATGCTCAAGTGGGGAGTCGATGCGCAATGATTGAATTGGATCAGCGTATAGCTGAGCAGTTGACCGAGGTCACCCTAAACTCAGCAATCCAAGTCAGGTGCGGATCTTCTAACTCATTCTTAGTGACTGCATCCTTACTCGAGCCACTAATCAACGAATTCCAGATGGGCGGTGTGTACATATCTGCATCCCGTCCCGCTCCCGAACTTATCTCAACCCTAGAAGAAATCGAAGTCCCCATAGGAGCAATTCAGTTCGTCGATTGCGTCTCATCCGCCCTTCTTGGGGGAACTGAGAACCCATACACTAACATCTCCTACATCGATAGCCCGATTATGCTTGAGAGCATCCTTTTGAGAACCCTGTACCACCTTCGACAGATGCCAACCGAGCAGAATTTTGTCATACTAGACTCAATCAACGCCCTTGCCATATACAACGAGGAGAGGATGCTCGCAGAGTACCTTCACACTTTCATAAACACATTCCGAGCCAGAGATGTCCTAAGTGGAGTGGTAACAGTACCCGACCAAACCCCTCCCAGCGTCTTGGCCAACCTCGATCTTTACTGCACTGATTTGGTCGACAGAGGACAAGTCGTGATTTCCTGAAGGTGAGCAAATGGCACGAAAGGTAGAGTTCGACCTCGATGACATTGAGTTCTTCGGAGACCAAGCCAGCATCGGCGCACCCAAGCTTGACAGGATGATGGGAGGTGGTGTACCTCGTGGCTTCACAATACTCTGCATTGGCGAGGCTGGCGCTGGAATGGATCTTTTCTTGAAGCAATTTGCATCGGTCGCCGAGGATCCAGAGAACACTCTTCTCATCTCCACTGGCGAGAGTCAAAACGAAGTCTTACAAGTCTATAGAAAGTTCAACTGGCCTCTTGACCTCAAGGTCAGGACTCTTGGCGAGGAGTACAACGAGAAGGTCTTGGAGAAAGATCTGCTTGCCAGCCGATACAGACTAGAAGGGTTCTCTATGCAAGACATACAAAGGCTCGCCCAAACCCGCTTCGTAGAAGAAGACACCACCGACTATCTCGTTGAGATGGCCTCACAGGTTACCGCTCTTGGCCCATTCTTCAGATGCGCCGTGGATAACCTTGACTTCTTCTTCCAAAGAAACGAAGCAAGTCGCGTTATATCCATGATTAGGGTAATGCAGGCGCACGCACAATTGAACCGAGGTACACTTCTTCTGGCAGCATCGTCAGGAACTGTAGCTGATAACATACTGAGGGAAATGAGCCTCATCACCGATATTGTACTCGACTTCGAGGTCAAGATGATTGCCAACACCTTCGAAACCAGGATGGTCGTCAAGAAGTTCAGGAACGCACCTCAGAACCTACGAGTATACACTTATCGTGTAACTGCAGAGGAAGGAATCACGCCTGAGACGGTTGACCGTGTTGCCTAATACGTTTGTAGCGGAGGATTGGTTGAAAATCGCTGGGTTGAAGCGTGACTGCACCATGAGGGATTCGATGAAGGCAGTCAGGAAGGTCAACTCCGAGGCGGTTTCTCCGGTAATCGCTACCATTCTCCTGCTTGCGATTACTGTGCTGCTTACCGGCGCCGTCTACATGACTATCTCGAACAGCGTCAGCGCCCCGGACAAGGGTGTTCCGACAGGTAAGGGAAGTGTACGAATGTTGGACAATGGATATCAGGTAGTAACTATCTCTGAAATGAATGCGCAGGTTGAGACTTTCAAGTGCAAGTTCCAGATAATCCCCCCCGAGGGATCAAACTCCTCTAGCATCACCGGCTACGCATCTGACGGGGATGTGTACGGCGTATCCGGTCAAGATGTATCTTTCCAGGATAGGGACGCCGGCTTTACGGTCAACAGTGGAGATTACTTCGTGATTGACGCTGCTAGTGTCGGCAGTGACGAAGGTGACTGGCGATTCCGCCTACTATTCGAGGGAACTGGTGGCAGAAGCAATGGTGAGATCTTCGCAGTCACACTTCCAGGGTCGTCGTAAGCCCGTCGTGACCTTCATACCGAGGCCTCTCAAGGCGAGGGCGAGAGACATGGCGAACCTAGACTCTTGGCAACCATGGTTCGCCGAACCAGGTAGCAGAATTCGAGGTGGGATGACCAGAATCGAACCATTCACGCCTGCCGATAGAGTTAGCTGGAGTCTTGCTCCATCCAAGAGCCACATGATTCGCTGGTTGCTACTAGCCGCCCAAGGCAGCAAGGAGGTTCGTCTCGAGTTTGATGGCACGCCTGGAGAAGATGCTGTCAGCATGGCGAGGTGCCTATCCCAATTAGGTGTAGAGATACTCAAAGAGGAACAGGCGTGGACTGTCAAGGGGGTTGGGCCGCAAGGATTCCAGCGACCTGTTTCCGTCCTCAACTGTGGTAACTCTGGCACGGCTCTGAGATTCCTGACTATCGCTGCAGCGAGAATCGAAGCTCCAGTTATGCTCGACGGAGACTCTACCTTGAGGCGCAGGCACTCAAAGACGCTACTCTCAATATTGGAATATCTAGGAGCGAAAGTCAGCCATGGAACAGGGCTAGAAACGCTTCCTTACCTTGTGCATGGACCATTCTCATCAGGCGAGGTGAACCTTGACGTATCACGTTCTAGTCAACCACTCTCAGCCTTACTTCTCAGCATGCCCGCCATGGACTCCAAAATAAGGGTCAACATTAGCGGTGAAGGTGTATCAAAAAGACACGCTGCGCTCTCATTTGAACTCGCTAGGTTAACCGGTTCGAATAATGAGATCGATTGGCGGCCGTACATCGAACTGGAACCTTGGGAGATCAATTGCCCAGAGGTAGTCCAGATACCGCCCGATACTAGTCTGGAGGCCTTCGCGATGTTGTTTGGTGCAATACATGGAATAACAGTCGATATTACCAACTGCGCAAGCGACGAAGACTCACTCGGTGCAGAGATAATACGTAACTTAGGTGAAGTCGTTGATCTGACCAACGCGAATGACCTCGTCCCTCCTTTAGCAGCATACATGTCCATAGGCGAAGGTGGTACAATTACCGGCGCCGCTCACGCACGATACAAGGAATCAAACCGCTTGGAGAAAACCGCTGAACTACTCAGTTCATTTGGCCTTGAGGTCGAAGTAACAGAAGACGGTCTCGTGGTACCTGGAGGACAGATTCCTAAAACTCCAGAGGGTGTTGTGGATTCATATCTAGATCATCGTCAATGGATGACAGCCGCGTGCTTGGCAAGCAAAGTTGGAGGAACCATCTCGCATGAAGGTGTGTACGCTGTATCAGACCCAGACTTTCCATCAAGAATATCATGAATCTGTGATAAAATAAGTTAGCCAAGGCGCCCGAAGTGCTCGTCGAGACTATTTACATCCAACTTTAGTACTGTAGGTCGCCCATGGACACAAGCCCAAGGGTTCTCGATTGTTCGCATGTCATCTAGAAGACGCCTCATCTCCGCCAAAGTCAGTTTCTCGTTCGCCTTCACAGCCCCTCTGCAAGATCGCATGAATGCGATTTCATCTGCCAACCTTTCGGCTGTGTCAATCTTTCCTTCACCGCCCGACTCCTCCAGCTCACCGACCAGATCGGAGAGGAAGCCTTCGAGACGTGAGTCAGAGGCAATCATGGCAGGTACCGCGGTCAATTCCAGTACATCTCCCTCAGAGAATTCGAAGCCGAGTTCAGACAGACGGTGTTCGGCTGAGCGCACCACCGCAACCTGTGTCGGCGTCAGTTCGAGTGGTTTCGAATCTATCAGTGGCTGAGAATCCCAACTGGTCATCTCGTCTCGCAATCTCTCGTAACGAATCCTCTCGTGTAGAGCGTGCTGATCTACGACATAGAGGCAACCTTCACCCTGAGCAAGTATGTAGGAGTCTGCAAACTGAGCAAG
>CAXFCF010000034.1:0-8155 GCA_964000875.1 uncultured Candidatus Poseidoniales archaeon | reverse complement strand
AGGCTGTAAGACTAATTTCAAGCTCAACAGATGGTAATGTTTCAAAAGATGCGCTGGGAACTTGTCCCAAGTGTGAATCTGAAGTTGATCCAGACTTAGGGTTCTGTCAGGCTTGCGGCCACAAAAGCTGATCATTCCTCTTCGCCGATCAAATCGGCCAATGCCAAGCCGTACTCTACATCATCTTCGGGCACAGGGGAGCAGTAACCAGATTCTACTTCCTCTGTCAAGTAAACAGTTGTCCCCGCGTGGAAGATGGTGCATCCTGCAGCTTGCATCTGGATTGTATCTACCTCAATAATTGCCGGCCTTACATGGTGTACAGAGCCAGCATTGGTAGCAGCTGTAATCGATTTGGAAAGATGAACCCACTTCCTACCTCCTGGCGTGATTCCACTCTCAAGCATGACTTCTAACTCGTCTTGTGCGCAAGGGTAGTACAATGATTCGGGGATATTGTCGGTTGGTAGATCTAACTCGATGTCGACAGTGTGTGCGTAAGTAGCCCTTACATTGCCCCCCCTTACCTCATATCGGCCCTTTGGATCGGTTTCAGCAATCGCTTCGATGTGACGATCCCTAAGCCAATGCTTACGCCTGTCCTTTTTGGCGATTGAGTTAGACAACTCGCGCACAGACACCCATCCGTTGATGTCCATCTCTAGGCCGAACTTTTCCGGGAAGTGCCGCAGGATACCTGCCATACGGCGTGCGATTTGGTCACGTTCTCTTGGGTTCATGATGAACTTACCCTCATCATTACAAGCAGGGCATAGTTGTCCATCGAAGTAACCGTGTAGGTGGCATTCTCTAATCATCGTCACCGGCGACCCTAGCCCCCTTCATAACCTACACGGTAACCGATGCTTCTCAGTGGTTGCCTACGCTGAATCATTAATTGGGTGATGTCGGTCGAACGACCGTGGCTGCCGTCATCTACGACTATGTTCGCTCGCCTTTCCACCGCGCTCACAAAGGTGCTCTCAAAGATGTCAGGCCAGAGGACTTTGGGGGGGAGATAGTTCAGGAAATCATCGCTAGAACTGGTATATCTGGTGAACAAGTGGAAGATTTACTTCTTGGTTGTGCCTATCCCGAAGGTGAACAGGGGTTGAACCTAGGTCGTATCCTCACATACATGTCAGGGTTACCCAATTCCGTCCCAGGCTCAACAACCAATCGTTTGTGTGGTTCATCCATGCAGGCTATACACGATGCGGCGGGCGCTATATCGATGGGTTCGGGTGATTTGTTTGTCTGTGCCGGCGTCGAAACTATGTCTAGGGTTCAGAGAGGAGGATTCAACCGAACCCCCCATCCTTCACTGGAATCGCGATTTCCCGAGGCATACATCAACATGGGTCTAACTGCAGAGAATCTAGCCAAGTCACATCAAATCGATAGAACTAGGCAGGAGATTTTCGCCCTTACATCCCATCAGAAAGCTGCTGCAGCAGAATCGGACGGATTGTTTGATCAGGAGTTGGTCTCTATTTCTGGTAGTGATGGAGTAATATCCCATGATGGCTGCATTAGAGCAGACAGTACACTTGAGTCAATGGCTCGTCTGAAGCCCGCCTTCCTAGAGGATGGAGTTGTGACTGCAGCAACGTCATCACCTCTCACCGACGGTGCTGCTGCTTGTTTGGTTGCTTCAAGTGAGATAGTAGATACAATGGATGGGGAGCCGCTGGCTGAGGTTGTTGCCACTGCAGTAGCAGGAGTTTCTCCAGAAATCATGGGTATTGGCCCTGTCCCGGCTACACAAAAGGCACTTCAGCGAGCTGATTTGACTCTCGAAGACATGGGGGTCATCGAATTAAACGAAGCATTCTCAGCTCAATCACTAGCAGTCATGCAGGATCTTGGCCTATCTGACGATGACGAACGCGTTAACATTGATGGGGGAGCCTTGGCGATTGGGCACCCACTAGGCGCGAGTGGTGCTAGGATTACAGGAAAAGCTGCTTCCCTTCTCAAGAGGACTGGCGAAGAGTTCGCACTTGCTACGATGTGTATTGGAGGGGGCATGGGAATCTCTACTATCCTCAGACGTTTTTGATCTATAATCAATCAAAACCCATATCACCATTAGGTCGCCTGAGTAATTCGTGGCATTCAGGAAGAAGCCGTTTGTTGGTAACAAAGGATTGGGTGAGGCCCGTGACAATCTCGCTATATCTGATGAGGGTGATTGCCCTCGGTGTGGTGGTAAGAGTGTCTCTTCTTCGATATCTGGTTACTTAGCCTGTGACCGCTGTAGATTTGAGTGGCCTGATCCAGATGCGGAGTCGAACAATGTAAAACGTCATTTTGAATCAGTATCGAGTCAATCGAATCTAGTTGAAGATTTCAAGCGAGAACTTGATTCAGGCCAGGGTATCTCCAGAGTTTTAGGCATCGATTCGCAACTAACTCGTGAGCAGGAAGATGGCCTGAACAGGTTGCAAGATAAGTGGATGGATGGCATGCAAGGACATTACAACGCCGCAGAAGAAGAGCGGAAGCCGCTGATTATTCGCTTCGATGATGATGACAATATCATCGAGACTACTGTTGGAAAGATATGCATAGTGGCCAATAATTTCGACGGCGGCGAGGAGATTCGAATTGAATATCCAGGAAAGGGTACAGAGTTCTTCGGTTACGACGAAGATGATCTCCGAGGTTGGAGAAAAGGTAGGACTGCTGAAGATACTGCACGTAACATCGCTTCAATCATCAACCGTCACAGTATGTATTGCCATGCACATGCTGAAGGCACCGATGTGGTTTTTGAACTCAAAGACAACTCGTTGAATCCTGCATCTCTTGTTTTCTATGTAGATGACCCCGGAGGTAAGGATTTAGTTGCCACAAAAGACGGTGTTCAACTAGACGCCGATTCCATGGCTGTAGAAAGCGATTACAGCACTGCAGTAGAATTAATGCTATCAGATGGAATTATCACACCTAGCGAGGATCAACTGCTTTGGGCAATGAGACAGCATCTAGGAATCAACGAGGCTCGGCATGTGCAAATTGTGATATCCCTATTTGGTGAATCAGCACGCAAGGAATGTCCGGGTTGCTCATCACTAGCACCGCTGTACACAGAGCATGATGCGTGGTACTGTGATGGTTGCGAGATGTGGCTATGAATTGCCTCATTGCTTGATAGATTCCCAAGGGATGGTTGATATACCGTCCCCTGCGGAGCAGGGGCGTAGGTGAGCCATGTGGCAAAAGAGACACTATACATCGGAATAGACCTAGGGACCTTTCGCTCGGTGATGGTATCAAACGATTCTCACGAAGAGCAGGTTCTGACTGTGATTGGGACTCCAAAGGATTCTATCGCCAAGAACTTCCTCAGAAGAGATGTTCTGTTTGGAGACGAGGCTTTGAAGAACAGACTAGCTTTGAATCTGTACAGACCTCTTGAGCATGGTGTGATTAAGGACACCCCCGAGGACAAGAAGTTCATTGCTCACTTCATTAACCACCTAATCAACCTCTCAGACCCTGAGGACTACGACCGAGTAATCGCAGTAATCGGCGCCCCCGCAGAAGCAAGCCATGTAGACAAAACGGCCATCTTTGATGCAGCATCCGGTACCGTAAACGCCTGTATGATTATCTCTGAACCATTCGCAGTTGCGTATTCCTTGGACATGCTAGACCATACCATGGTAATCGACATTGGTGCAGGAACTACTGACATTTGTCGTGTTTACGGTACAATCCCACGCCCAGAGGATCAGCTCCACATCAACTTCGCTGGCGATTACATAGACAACCAACTGATTACTGAGATTCAGAAGAAGTACATGGGCGCCCAAGTGACCAAGGATATGGCACGTAGGTGGAAAGAGCAATTTTCTTTCACTAGCGCTTCGCCACCAGATGAGCCAATCATCGTTGATTTCTCTATCGAGGGTAAGGCCATGTCTCTAGACATCACCGATTGCATCGAAGCTGCTTGCGAGTCTATCGTGGATGGCATCGTTAACAATGTCAAGGCTTTGATTGCTGACTCAAATCCAGAATACCACGAGGCTTTCAGGCAAAACTTGATTCTAGCAGGTGGAGGTTCTGGAATCCGTGGACTTGGTGCAACCTTAGAAGAGCGATTGGCAGATCTCGGTGAGATAACAGTCCACATCGTAGAAGACCCTGTGAGGCTTGGTGCCCAGGGTGGCCTAAGACTAGCTCAAGAAGTCCCTGAGGAATACTGGAAGAACCTAACCCTATCTGCTTCGTGATACGGGTTACTCCTCTTCGAATCTTGAGATAGTTTCGTCTGATACTAATCTCCCTGAACAATTAGGGCATTTTTCCTCAGGTTTCAGACTAAATGGCTTTACCGCTAGCAATGAAAGGCAGTGAGGGCAAGCTGCCATCAATTCGCCCTCTTCAAGTGATAGCAGAGATTGGACATGCCCCTCACCAAAGTACCAAGATTTGTAGAGTGGGTTGTTGAATGTCTTGCCCTGTCTAAACATATTGAATGAAACATAGAGAAGAAGCAAAGAGAGTAGTATTGCTAAGAAATCCCCTTGCATTCCTTGATAGAGATGAAGCAATGCTATGATGAAGCTCGCAGGCGTTAGAATTAGCCATAGAATTCCAGCAGGAATGAACATAGATGGCTTACGCATCTTGAAGCCTCGAATCATGTAAGCTAAACAAACCACAACCACAATCATCACAACGATTCCTGAACCTGATAATGAAATCAATCCAGACAATATGAATGTGAAAAGAAGGGACATCCAAAGTAAGGTAGAATAGAGGCCGCGATGGACAGATTCGACATCCTGTTTCATCGACACAACACCGGGAATGCGTGTAAGTCTTTGACGACTACTGTACCGACAGCCGTAAAGACAACCACCAACCGCGAAGGTTCGATGCCCACGATCTCTGATACCGAGGTCGAACTCCTCTCAGACTCACTCAGAGGTAAATCCGTACTTGTTGGTATTACTGGTGGCATAGCCGCGGTAGAGAGTGTGAAGGTTCTACGGGAAATCAGGAGGCACGGAGCCAAACCAACCGTAATTATGACCAAAAGTGCATGTGAGGTGATATCCCCGCTTGCAGTAGAATGGGCGGCGAACTCGCCTGTGATTTCCAAATTTGACTCAAATATGCCACAATTAGAACGCTACGATGCTGTATTGATTTGCCCCGCTACAAGGAATTTCCTTTCACTGTTCGACCATGGAGTCATAGATTCTCCATTGCTGATGGCATGTAGTTCAGCCTTCGGTGCTGGTGTGCCGGTAATGGTGGTTCCAAGTATGCATGGTTCCATGGCTAGTGATCCAAAGACACAATCCACTTGTGAAAATCTCGAATCCAAGGGTGTAAAGATTCTATGGGGTGAAAGGGGTGAGGGGAAATTGAAGCAACCTGATCATGTACAGGTCACGGGTTTCCTATGTAATTTAGTTAACAGCAAGGAATCAGGCAGGAAATCAGTAGTTGTAACCTTAGGTGCGACTAGATCTGCCATAGACTCCGTCAGGTTCATCCAAAACACATCCAGTGGGAAAACCGGCAGTGCTATTGCAAACTATCTCTACAGAATGGGTCATCGTGTTACTACTGTATCAGGTGTTACTAATGAGGGTGAATTACTATGGGGGATTGCCGATATGCCGAAGGAAGATCCTTTTGAAATGCTTGATGCGCTGAAGAGCATTGCTGATTCTAATGACATTGATGCTTGGGTTCACGCTGCAGCTGTTCTTGATTATGGCATAACAAATCCAATCGATGAAAAGGTTGCATCGGGATCTAATCAATGGGACTTGCATTTGGAATCACTTCCAAAACATCTCTCTGAACTTAGAGAAATGACTTCCAATAGTCTTCGAATAGGTTTCAAACTCGAAGTAGGAATAGAAGATGAAGAATTACTTTCCAGAGCTAAATCATCGATGGAAGAGAACTCCTTGGACTATGTTGTTGCAAATCATCTGAGTAAAATACGTTCTAATGACTCACGGGCTATACTGGTGAATTCTAATGGTAGTACAACCCCATTAAACGACGAACAACAATTAGTCATGACGATAGAGTCTATTATATCGGGAGGAGATGATTGAGATGGAGACATATGTATTACCAGCTTCACTTGAACCAATAACAGATGCCTTTGCTTATATCGGAATGGCATGTATCCTTGGTGCCTTTGTTCTCGAAACTAGAGATAAAATCTCGTCTAGATCATTGTTCTACCTTGGGTTGATGGCAGTCGGTTCAGGAATCCTCGCTGTTAGGGCAATGCACACTGGCGAGTGGGCTTTTCTCATCCTTGAAATTGCTTGGATGGCTGCAGCACTAATGGCTCTCAGAAAAGTGAATTCAACAAGTAACGATGAAGTAAATCAATCGGATGATTGAAGCGAGATATGTAGGCAGGCGAAATTATGGACGAGCCAGGAAAGGCGAAGCGAGGAATCCCGCTGAAGTCGGATTTCAACGCTTGGTACCCTGCTATAGTCGAGATTGCAGATCTCGTCGATAAGAGATATCCAATCAAAGGAATGGATGTCTGGCGACCTTATGGATGGAAGGCAATGCGCCTCATAGATTCACTGACACATTCAGAGATGGAGCGTACAGGACATGAGGAAGTGAACTTCCCACTTTTGATACCCGAAGAGTTACTAGACAAGGAGAACAAACTGGTTGCTAGGCTAAAAGCAGCTAGAGAAGCCGGTGTTGATCCATCTGATTTGAGGTTCGATGAAGAGGTAGAGGGTTTCCAAAACGAGGTCTACTGGGTGCGTCATGCAGGTGTGAACGAACTAGATGCTCCTATGTTCCTGAGGCCAACCTCGGAGACAGCGATGTACACCCTATTCCCACTATGGGTTAGGAGCCACAGTGACTTGCCACTCAAGGTATACCAAATGGTGAACACATTCCGCTACGAAACAAAGCAAACGCGTTCTTTCATCCGTGTTCGAGAAATCCACTTCTTCGAAGCACACACAGCGCATATCGATGAGAAAGATGCTACCGCCCAGATAGAGCAAGATTTGGAGATAGTTGGTAACCTGATGGACTGGATGGCTCTTCCAGTTATCATATCGAAGCGACCGGTCTGGGATACATTCCCCGGTGCTTGGTATACCATTGCGATAGATGTCATAATGCCTAATGGAAGAACCCTCCAGGTTGCATCGTGTCATCACTACAAAGACCAATGGGCTGAGGCATTCGACATCACTTATGAGTCAGAAAACGGTGAGAAGAAGTTCTGTCACCAAACCACATATGGAATGTCAGAAAGGCTACTCGGCGCTGTTGTAGGGATGCATGGAGATGACTCAGGTTTGATTTTCCCTCCAAGGATTGCCCCTATCCAAGTAGTCATGATTCCTGTCGCAGCACATAAGGATCCCAACATACTCTCAACTGTCAACGATTATGCTGCACAACTAAGGGAAGCAGGATTTAGAGTTCATGTCGATGACAGGGATCTCCGCCCAGGTCAGAAGTACTATGATTGGGAAATCAAAGGTGTTCCATTGAGACTGGAATTGGGGCCACGTGATCTATCGAAAGGAACCATGTTCGCCGCTCGAAGAACTGGTGGCAAGGAAGCCATTCCGATGGATGATTTAGTCAACGCTGTCAAGAACCAGTTATCTATTGTCAAAGGGGAACTTGACTCAAGATCATCCCAATCCTATTCTGATACTGTTCAAGAAATGAACCAAATTGATCAAGATGTTGTCGATGGCAAAATCTACGAGGTTGCTTTCGACGGCAGTGATGCTGATGCAGAAGTATTGGAGAAGACTACTGGCTTGACGATTCTTGGGGATGCCATCACCCCATTCGAAGAACCGAAGCCATGCATTGTCACTGGGAAGATGACGACAAGACGGCAGCACATCGCAAGGATGTACTAAGAATCACTTTCTTAGTAGGCCTTTAACGATTAGAATCGCACATATTCCGATTAGGGCAAGGTCAGGAATACCATAACTACCATCCATCATGGATGGAGACCATCCCCATCCTGAATCGAGGTTACCAATACTAGCCCAGTTAATACGTGTATGTCCGTCAGAGGGGCAACCACCGCCAGTACAATTACTCCCTAAAAACGAAAGCGCGCCGAACATGTTACTGGCTCCTACTACTAGGCCAA
>CAXFCF010000033.1:0-8237 GCA_964000875.1 uncultured Candidatus Poseidoniales archaeon | reverse complement strand
AACGACACATGTGAAGGCACACCTGTTGAATTGATTGTTAACGATGAAGGGTGCGCACCATTGCAACTTGACAGTGATGAAGATGGGCGAAATGACGCCTTGGACGAGTGTGTCTATGCAGCCGGTTCAATACGAGGATGTCCGACGGTAACCGTGTATCTCGAAGTCATCCACTGGCCAGAATCACACAATGATTCGGCACTTGTGTCACTATCCATATCTTGTGAGAACGATTGTAATTTCCATTTCAACCACACAAGCCCAGTTTCGAATGAAAACCACACAACTGGAAATTCGAGTACACCCGTTAGTTGGGATCTTGAAGTGGAGCCAAGAGATTCGAAATCATTAGAATTCGTAGCTAGGGCTGAATATGGACCTATTTGGAGTGAAAGGAGTGTTAATCTTGTATGGCCAGATGCACCCGCGATATATGTTGAACCAAGTGAGCCAAAAGTCGTAGAGGAACAAGATATCGATGAAGAACTGTCTGATAGCGTCGAAGTAGAGGGTGGCTCATGGGAGGTTTCGAACATCGTCGAAATCCTACTGACTCTCCTAATTTCAGGTTGTATATTCCTCACCTTAGGAACAATCCTCAGGCAGAATCGCCCAAGGCCTGTCGCCCCAAATATTCAGGCAAGGAGCGAGATGGCGATGGAGGCTGCACTCATGGGTGATGTCTCGAAAACAATCCAAGACCATGACCTCAAGGAATTCATGTATGAAGGAGGCAAAGAAAACAAGGATCCTGAGATACCAGAGATGTTCGATCTTCCTTGAGGGTGCGAGGGAGTAGGGAGTAAGCCCCTTTCTGTTGACCTTTCGGTTGGCTGCATTCAACTAAGCGTCCTACCCGTTCCTCGTCTCTGTGCATCGACGGAACTGTTCGGACTTGCTCCTGTGGGGGTGCTCGTCTCATCCCAGCGGCGGCAACCTCCTCCTTGCGGATTCATTGTACACACCGTGCCGGGTTCGTTTCTGAACCAGAGCCTGCCCTCCCGGGCATTCGGATCTAGCCGAACCACATACAGAGTGGAGAGGGGACTTTCCTCAGTGTCGTACACTGTCAGCAGCCCTCCTACTCCCTCGCAAGGTAGGCGTGAGGTTGCCACCGATATCAAGGACACGGATGCCCACATCATTGCTGAGGAGGCTGTTGACCCTGATTCTGGTAGTACGATGCGTACTGAGCCTGATAGGCTTGCCATTGAGCCTCAGTCCACTGGTTTTGGTACTCATGAGGTTGACCTTGAGCCATCGGCGGCTGCTGTTGTATTCCACCTTGTATCGGCGCCCCTGGTGCCATCTGCTGACCTACAGCGCCGTAGCCCCCTTGAGGTTGTGATTGAGCGGTTTGAGTGGGGCTTGGATAGGTCGGCTCACTTGGCTCGTCTTCATCCTCCCACTCACCATCCCACTCATCTTCCCAGTCATCAGTTCCACTGAGTGCAGATTCAGTGGAGCCACCAGTCCTTAAAGCAAGAGAAACAACCACGGTAAGAATCAGAAGCAGTACTACAATCACTAATATCCATGAAAGTGGAACTCCCTCCATCAATTGCATTGGCCCACCACTTCCCTCTGCAGCTGTGACTGAAACATGTTCACCTTCCATGGAGCCATCCTCCACTAAAGTGACGACGACCCATCGCTCCCCTGATTTCTCTGGAATCCAATCCATGTCATATGTGACTCTCTCGTCAATTCCAACGGCTACAGAGATTGGAACAGGAGTAATAGATCTGTTCTCGCCATCACGACCAACTTCGAAGGCTAGAAGCGAGGCTGTGCCAGGAGCTCTTCCCGTGTTCCTCAATTCTATCGTCACCATGGTGATTTGATCAGTGGATATCTGCCCACTACGTGAATAACTAATCCTCGTCAGGCTAATCTCTGGAGATAGATGTTCTAAATCCCAAATCGCGAACGGTGTGGAGCCGCTGTTGAACTGTGTATTGCTCTTCATTGAGTTGCCCGCCATGTCGGAGCCTTTGACCCAAACACCAAGCGACAATGCGTCTTGGTAGGCATCTTCAGGTAGCCTTTCTGAAAGATTAATCGTCGCCTTAGCCAATATCGATTGGCCAACTCCTGAAGCAACCAGTTCCAAGGGAACATCGTCCTCAATCATCGCCACTCCGCCAGGTTGGCTTGCCCTAGTGACCTTGAAGTGGAGTCGAAGGCTATCGGAATCTAGCATCTCAAGTTCAGATAGCCTAATCTCTATCAATATCGCCTCCAAAGATTCGACGGGCACTTCTGTGCCCAAACGAGGTGAGTCAACTGAAGCAGGCTCAGGAGCGTTCCCATCCACCTCTATCCAATAGAGAGTCGCTGCGGAGTCAGTGGCATCTACAGCTGCTGGGTCAAGGTTGGTTAACTCAAATGTCAATGCGTGACTCTTAGAAGAACTTGGAGCATTGAGAGCAGCAGAGAAATATCCATTCTCAACGGCGAAGGCAGTTCTCTGGCCATCCATCAAAAGTGATACTTCCAAAGGCATGTTCGGCATATCTCCTGACTCTACGAAACTGACCCTGCCAGTGATATTCATCTGAGTTGAAGGCTGTACCCATGCGTTCTGACCCTCGACTTTACCATCGTTGACCTCGAGTGTTATCGAATCGGACTCAATCGCTAAGTCGGGCGATAACCTCCACCTGAGTTGAGGCAGTTCTAGCCATGAAGAAGAACCAGAACGATCGGAGACCGTCATCGCAGGTGCCCTCCTGAGGTCATTCTCAGTTGGAAGATCCCACCCCAAGGAGAACTCAAACTTGAGTTCCAAGTTCTGTGTGAACGGAGTAATCGAGCCTTCCGCCGCATAGATGTGACACTTACTCAAATTGAGATACGGAGATTGAGTGGAGCAGCGGTTATTCGATGCGTTCCAAATCACTTCGAGAGTGTCGATGATAGAGTTCGATGCAAGTTCAAACCTGACATCATCCAAATCTGACACTCCGTTTGGCTCTTCGAACGAGATAGACATCTCGTAGGTTGTGGAAGGATGGAGCCATTGTCTGGAACCACCGGTTAAACCACCTTGGCCAGTTACTAGAGGAGCTCCATCGCTAGCTAACTGGTAGATGAACATCTGATCATCGTACTGTTCTGAACCACCTCGAGTAACTAGGTTACCTGCAGCGTCAGCACCGTCTACATAACCTGCCACCAAGCCTCCATTCGGGCCATCGGTGTCGTCGAGAGAAAAGGTGTAGTTCCCGTATGCGTGGCTCGTGTTGAGTGGGGTATTGAGCGGCATAGCTTGGAACTCAGTAGCGTTTGGCATACCGTCTTGGTTCTCATCATCCAACCAATCTCTCCAGAGCATCAGGTGCAGTGTGTCAGGGAGGAGCGGCTGGTCGTACACTTGGATACGAATCGGCTGAGATAGAGAAGGTGTGAGATGATCGTACTTCCTGATGTTGCAATCGATGACCATCGGCGGTAGGGAGTCGACAGTGAAAGACCTCGGCGCCAAGTTAGCCGAAGCGTTCTCCTGTCCATGGAGTGTGTAAACATCTACCCGATATTCCGTGTCTTGAGAACTAGATGGAGTGGTCAGTTGGAAGTTCATCGACCCATTTACTAGAGCTGTAGAATTAGCTATGATAACATCATTCTCGAATACTCTGACTGCCACATCCCCCGCCCTTGGAGCAAGAGGTTGTGAAAGTCCAGTGAAACCGAGATCTACTTCGACAGATATCGGCGAGTTGGACTTCAGGAAAGAGCGATCGGCTGGAATCTCAAGTCCAAGATCGTTTAGCATCCGCCATCCAGTAATTTCGACATCGTTCTCTATGGCGAGATTCTCACCTATTCCGAATGCTTGCAATCGTGGTACACTGCGGCGACCATCGATGAGAACCACCCTGACCTTCATCAACATTGATTCCTCGTCGTCCCAAGAGGCATTGAGGCGGAACCTCATTGTGCTTTCAACACTGGTTCCATTGACCTCCAGTACACAAGCATCTACAGGCATCCAATGCAAAACTCCAGGCCCATGACTGCTAGCTGTGTTCTGCAAGTCACCAGTTTGCCTACACAGAGTCTGTATCGAGACATTGACTCCTACAAGATCGAGTTGTACCGCGCTGACCGTACCAACCGGTGCAGTGTGCGTGGACTTAACCTCAAGCCACTGTCGAGATGGAGCCAATGTCGTAGTACCATTCAAAATTAGAAGTGAGTCTGTACTGACTTCGTTAGTAGTGTCGAGATTAGTGATTGTTGCCTTTAGTGCAGCGTAGGAATCTGCCTGAATCGGAATCCCTACCATTCTAGATGAACCCGAGGTTGCTCCGTGGGGAACCATGTCGTTGATTGACAGAACCATAGGGTCGTTCGCTTGGAAACTCAAGTTGGCGATGGGAGAGTGTGAAGCAACAATTCCCGAGAGCAGGACACTACCGTAGTCTGCTTGCAGTTTGAAAACACCCTGGACATACTCCTGTCCAACCTGCGCACCACCGCTAGGCCAAACTACAGAGGTATTGAGAGCCTCTTGCTCTATCGATATCAACTCCGAATTATTGACTGTGACGAGAGCCGCGGAACCAAAGGTTCCCAGAGAGCGGCTGAACTTCTCTACACCTCCTACCTCGAAAGATAGAGACAGATTATCTACTCCAGTGGAACCAGGTACAAGATTGAACGAAAAGGAGTCAAGGCCATCTCTCGGGATTAGCATACCGACATTGCGGCTGCTAGTCGTCGTCCACGAGAAGTGGTGGGAAAGTCCCCCTGTTGAGAGACGATCCTGCCAACCCCACTTGCCGATGCCTTGGCCATCTAATTCCCATTCACGCCAGCCGTCTGCCGCTAAATCGATGCGTGGTGATTGAGGAACACCACCGGAATCGATCGCTATCTCGACACCCATTAGTTGAGAAGAGGATGAACTACCGAGCCATTTGAACTGAACAGTGGATGCCTTTTCAGAAAGAGTATGCCATGAACCCGACGATAGAGAAATCCATGAAGCACTGTCAAAAGAAGCTTGGAAAGTTCCACCACCTGCAGTGTCCAAGGAAGGCTTGACTCTGGAAATTGGTGCCCTTGGCGTGAATACCGGAGACCTAACCTCTCCTGACCCTGCATAAGAACCAGAATTCCAGTTGATTGAACCAGTCCAGTTAGGATCTCTACTGAAAGAATGCGAATATATTCCTTGAACATGAACTCCATGTACAACCGGGGATGGTGACCCCGTAGCTTGGTCGAAGGTCAATTTCAGCCTAAGTGAAGGATGTGCCTCAGGATCAATAGCACCCAAATCCGCCCAGTGATCAATCCTATCCTCAAACCCAGATATCGGTAAATCAGTAGATCCATCAAGTACTGTCCAAGATAGAGAACTCTGACCCGAAACCGTAGCATCGATGCTCATGATTCCATATGATGGTAAATCGGACTTATGCGGACCAACAGCACCTGGACCAAAAGAAGAAGAGGTCCAATTCGCACCTGTTCCCAGTCCGCCAGATGCCGGCCTGATCTCCACATCATCGACATTCCATCCTGTATAGGTCACCGAACCATCAGTGCGACCTAATTTGAACCTGACCTGAAGGTTTGAATTGCCGTTGACATAGTTGCTTATGTCGTGAGTCATTTTGGTCCACGAACTAGGGTTAGTGGAGCCACCACTGTGATCCCAGACAATCTGCCAATTGTTGTTTGTATCCTTGACATGAACCTGAGCGTCGTCGTAGTAGTGGTACTCGATACCCAAACGCTTCCAGTAATCAAGATACCATGAACCTGAACAACTGCTACAGTCAATTATCGGGCTTGTAGCGAAATATCCACTAGAAGGTATACCATTGGGGTAATTACAGTTGTAGGTGTATATCGCCTTGGTACCGCCATGAACACCACCAGACTGACCCAAACAGGAGTCATAACCCCAAAGCCACCCTGTACCCAGAGTCCAACCATGATTGGAGTTCTCAAAGTCCCAAGATATCTCCCTTGGTAGAATGGATAGACCCTGAGTCGAGTTGTAGTTGACCCTATCAGAAGTCGTGCCGGTAGCGTTCCAATGTTGAGCTGAGTTCCAAGAAATAGAATCGGTCATCGGAAGTATCGATGGCCTCAGCGAGAGATCAACCCCTGTGACAGCATGGTTAACAGGGACTTCCAACACCAGAGCGCTGGATGTTCCATTAGGTGCTGTCGTTATCGAAACAGTCTCCTCAACATTGAGGGGCGTGAAATGTTCAACTGCTTCTGAATTCAACGATTCTGACGGTTGTAGAGCGATGCTTTGCACCATCAGCAGCATCAGCAACACCATCACAACCGCGTTGAGACATGGGCGTGGGCTACGCTGCATTCGTCTTCGAAGAAGACGGGAGGTTTGTCAAACATTCGCCTATACTATCTCATCATTATCCATCATTCAAGCATGGCAAACGATATGCCCCTTACGGTATACCAAAACACATGGCCGAAGATTCCGTCACCATCGCGAAGAAAGCCGCGGGGGTGGCCGCATGTGACTTTGTCACCAGTGGCATGAAGGTAGGTTTGGGAACTGGTTCAACAGTGAGGTTCACAGTCATAGAACTTGGCAGGAGGATGACAGAAGATGGGCTCCAAATCTCTGGTGTCCCTACCAGCAAAGAAACCGAAGAACTCGCACTTTCACTTGGAATCCCTTTGCTAGAGTGGAGTGAGGTGGACAGGCTCGATGTGACAATTGATGGCTCTGATGAGTTCGACCCCCACTTCCAACTAATCAAAGGAGGAGGCGGAGCCCTAACTAGGGAGAAGATCGTCGCTAATGTGTCCAATGCTATGGTAGTTGTAACCGACCCTTCGAAAGATGTGGCGACATTGGGAGCATTCCCTCTCCCTGTAGAGATTATTGAGTTCGGCTGGGAGGTGACCGCTGAACACCTATCTAGAATAAGTCCGGGAGATGTGATAAGAAGAGGCGGCGAACAACCATTTGTCACAGACAATGGGAACTTCATCATAGACTGCCATTTCGGACCAACTATCGATGATCCGTGTGACTTAGAAATGAGAATAAGAAGCATACCTGGAGTTGTCGAAGTCGGATTGTTCAACAACATGGCAGACGCCGTGGTCATCGGTTCATCCAGTGGCGTAGAGGTCAGGATGAAGCCAGAGGGAAGACTCACCTGACTTACTGAATCCGTTTGCGTCATATAGGGGGGGCTCTCCCGCCGATTCGGGCCTTTAGCTTAGTCAGGTAGAGCAACGGACTCTTAATCCGTCGGTCGCGGGTTCGAACCCCGTAAGGCCCGCCTTTTTCCAAGACGGATTACATCGCTCAGAGAAGTGTTGTACCCTCGACGCCGCGCAACGCATCATACGCCTTTCCCGGCATACATAGAACTACAGAACAATTCGGTAGAGAAGACTTCACCTCAATCATTGCCTCAACTTTTGGACCCATGCTACCTGGTGGAAATTCTCCATTCTCGAGATGTACAGATGCAGAATCAACATCTATCGTAATCAAGTCATCCTGAGCAGGGGTTCCAAAACCGATAGAAATGCATGGTACTGCGGTTGAAAGAATGAATGCATCGGCCTCTATAGAGCGGGCTAGTAGGGACGATACTCTGTCTTTGTCAATGACTCCATCGATACTCTTGACACCATTCTCGCCTACCACCACAGGAACCCCGCCGCCTCCGCAACATAGGACTACTGCACCTGCAGAAAGCAGAGATTCTATCGCCTCCAGATCAAGAATAGAATTTGGATGAGGTGAGCCCACCACCCTTCTTGGACCCTTGTCCCCTGAACTGACACCAACAGACCAATGGTCGGGAATCGCGTTGAGATCATCTATGAATGGCCCTACCGGTTTTGTAGGAGATAGAAATGCGGGGTCATCTTGAGAAACCTCTACGCGGGTGATTAGAGAGACTACGCTCTCATGCCTACCACGAGAATGAATTCGGTTTTCCAGAGCCTCGGCAATTGTCAAGCCCAGGGTTCCCTGAGTGGCAGCGACCCACTCTGCAAGACCACATGGCTCTCGATAGATATCTCCTGATTGCCTTCTTCTATCCAATAGAGCCTCTTCCATCAAGAGCAGTTCACCCACCTGGGGGCCATTGCCATGTGTCATCACAACGGAATGTCCGCTCTCCAGTAAGTCGACTATGTCCTCTAGGACGCCCGACAAAGCTGCTTCCGACTTCTCCCTTGATTCCAAACCTGCTGCACTAGGATCCGATAGG
>CAXFCF010000032.1:0-8565 GCA_964000875.1 uncultured Candidatus Poseidoniales archaeon | reverse complement strand
ACGCGCCGAAACCGAGAGCAACTTCGCCAGATGGTACTTCGTGGTCCTGATGTACACCCCGGTGTCAACTACATCGTTAGGGGTGACAACAACAGGGTCAGGATTACTGATAGAACCAAGTTCATTTGGGCTGGATTCCGCTGCCTAAACCCCAACTGTGATGGTGGTGACCCAGAGCGAGGTGAGCCCTACAATGGAATGGATTCTGACTTGAACGAGGTGCTCAAGGCTCCTAACTTCCTACCTGGTTTGGTAATTCGCAAGGAGAGCCGTAGAACTCTGGATGGATTGCAAGAGAACTGGGTGGCCGACTTGGATGCTACCATCGCCAATCTACGTGGCGAGGACGAGCATGGCCGACCTCTACCAGAAGACGACCCGAATGCGGTAATTCACAACCGCTGGCGATTTGAGCAGGAGAACCCATACGAGGATCTCCCTGAGGAACTCGAAGTTGTTTGTCCGCACTGTGGTTCACCGTGGGACGAGGACGAGGAAGAGAGGACTCGTGTTGAAGACAGGCTTGCAACAATTGACCTAGATGGTGCACCTAAGCCAGGAATGGTCGTCGAGCGGCACCTGATAGACGGAGATGTCGTGATTTTCAACCGTCAGCCATCTCTACACAGAATGTCGATGATGGTTCATGAGGTAAGGGTCATGCAAGGGAAGACCTTCAGATTTAATCTGGCAGTATGTACACCTTACAACGCTGACTTCGATGGAGACGAGATGAATCTGCACATTATCCAGTCCGAGGAGGCTCGTGCAGAGGCTAAAATTCTCATGCGTGTACAGGAGAATATCTTGACACCAAGGTATGGAGGTGCGGTAATCGGAGGTATCCATGATCACATCTCAGGTGCATACTTGCTAACGCACAGCGAACGCTTGGTTCCGAAGGCTCTAGCACTTGATGTGCTGGGTGGAATCGGATACATCGGTAGCATGCCGCCCGAGCAAACTGATGAGAATGGAAATATCGGCTACCCTGGTCGAGAGTTAATCAACCTCATCTTGCCCGATAATATCAATCTCTCATACAAGAGCCGAAACAAGGATCAGGTCGAGGTCATCGATGGTAACATCATATCAGGGACAATCGACAAGACCGGAATCGGCGCTGAGGACGGAAAGTTGCTAGATGCAGTAGTTCAGACCCATGGTACCACTCGTGGTGCTAAGTTCCTCAACGACATGACCAAGTTGACCATTGGAATCTGTACTAGTTACGGTTTCACCACTGGCATAGATGACGAGGATCTTCCTCTTGCAGCTCGCTCTGAGATTGTGAAGATTAACGAGAAGGCTTGTGCCGAGGTGGATGAGAAGCTCGAACTGTTCGGGACAGATGGCAAGAAGTACGGTGCTCGCCCAGGAAGAACTCCTCTGGAAACCTTGGAAGAGGACATCATGCAGGTCCTCGATCGTTCAAGGTCGCAGACAGGTGAGATCGCGAAGGAACATCTGGCTAAGGACAACGCAGCGGTCATGATGGCTGTATCTGGTGCGCGTGGTTCGATGGATAACCTGTCGATGATGGCAGGTTCTATCGGTCAGACAAGGGTTCGTGGAAAGAGGTTGGAACGTGGTTACCAAGACCGCGTTCTTTCTCACTTCCCAAGAAATGCAAAGGGCGCTTTTGAGAAAGGATTCGTTTCTTCCTCGTTCAAGCGTGGACTTGAGCCTACTGAGTTCTTCATGCTCTCTGTTTCTGGTCGTGAGTCACTTGTCGATACAGCGGTTCGAACCAGCAAGTCGGGTTACATGCAGCGACGTCTAATCAACGCGATGGACGATCTCAAGGTTCACAATGACTCCGCTCATTCAGTTAGGAATACAGCTGACAGAATTATTCAGTTCAGCTACGGTGAGGACGGAATAGACCCAGCACGAAGCCTACGAGGACAGCCGGTCAACATTCGATCTGTTCTCGACAGTGCTCTTGGAGGTGGTAAGTGATGGTAGTCAAGTCAGCGACCAAGAAGAAGCTCATGGACATGGGAATCAATGAGGAGTACGCTCACAACCTCGCTGATGGCAGGAAGTGGGACGATGTCAAGGTCCTTTCTCCTGGTGAGATTGCTAAGATATGTGGTCTTGCTTCGGATGAATCCGAGCAACTTCATCAGAGAATCCAAGCATTTGGAAAGAAAACCAAGTCAGGTTCTGGCGATTCTACTACCAACACTACACTCGTGCGTAAGAGGGCAGCAAAGAAGCGAATCAAGGTTCAGCAGGATCTTCAGGAGTACAATCGCGAGGCAAAGGATGAGCAGATCTACCGTGGCCTAAACACTGGCGATATGTATGCCGCCGTGAAGGCAGCTGCCGACGCAGCAGGTGTTGAGATAACCACTCGCTTGATTTCGGACATTGTCAATCAAGCTGAGGCACGTGGTGTGAAGAAATTCACCAAGAAGCAGGCTGAGAAGATTGTTGCAGAGACTTCGAGGCAACTCAACGGTTCGACTGTAGATCCATTCGAGGCTGTTGGTATCGTTACCGCTCAGTCAATTGGTGAACCTGGTACTCAGATGACTATGAGGACTTTCCACTACGCGGGTGTAGCTACGGTCAACGTCACTCAGGGTCTACCTAGGATTATAGAAATCGTTGACGCTAGGAAGGAGTCATCCACTCCAACCATGAGGATTCACCTAAACGAGGGTCTTCGCGACGATGAGGAGAAGGTGAAGAAACTTGCAGCCGCACTTGAGATAACCTATGCTAGGGATGTTGCGACAATCGAGACAGATGTCACTCAGAGGAGAATCTCACTACAACTGAACAGAGCGAATATGTCACAGAAGGACATACGCCCCTCAGAGGTTAGGGAGATTCTCAGTCGTAAATTGCGACTATATGTGGATGCAGACAACGATTCGAAGCCGAAGATGCTGACAGTCGTCCCAGGTATGAAGAAGGCCGAAGACGAAGTTACACCAAACTATACCGAGCTACTTGCCCTTGAAGAGAAGATCAAGAGCACCTTGCTCAAGGGTGTTAAGAACATCGAGAGAGCTAACACTCAGAAGGATGCCAACACCGGTGAGTTCTACATCGCGACCATTGGTAGTAACCTTTCTGCTGTGAGTGAATTTGATGGGATCGACAGAGCTAGGACATACACCAACAACATCGTCGAGATTCACGATTATCTTGGTATCGAGGCTGCTAGGCAGGCAATCATCAACGAGTTGATGCTGACTCTGGAAGATGCGCGTCTCGATGTAGATGTTCGCCATTTGATTACCGTAGCTGATGTCATGACTAGTGAAGGAGAGGTTCGAGCTATCGGTCGACACGGTGTTTCTGGTAACAAGCATAGCATACTTGCAAGGGCAGCCTTCGAGGTTACAGTCAATCACTTGCTAAAGGCAGGTGTCATTGGCGAGCGAGACGATCTCGCAGGTGTAGCGGAGAATATCATCGTAGGTCAGCCTGTGGCTCTGGGTACTGGCAGCGTAGAGCTGTTCTACATCCCTGAGGGGGCTTGATTCGGTTCCACCATGAGATACAAATGTGGAGTATGGAGGATTATAGATGGACATTGTTAGACAATTGAAGAATGCATTGGGATCCGGCAAATTGTTGCTAGGGCAGAACGAGACTGCAAAGGCGTGTGCGAACGGGGACGCTAAATTGGTGATTTTCGCGGCAAACTGCCAGAAGGATTACGTCACTGATCTCAAGCAAAGTCATCCGAATGTTACTATGCATCAAGTGGAACTAGTCAACAGAGAGCTTGGCGTGGCTTGCTCGAAGCCTTTCCATGTCAGCACCATCTGTGTCATTGATGCAGGAAACAGCGAACTCCTTTCGTTGCGTGACAACATTGAGTGATTGGTAATTCAAGGTTCCAGCACAAAACCATGCCTCCACCTTAGGGTGGAGGCGAGGATTGATGAGCCGATGAGGGTGCGAGTGCTTGATGGCGCTCTCGATAGAGTTGGTTTTCGAGAAACTCGGCTTCGTTTTCCGGGATGCCAAAGTTGTCTCACTGACACCAGGTGTAACGTGTCTTGGGACTATTGACCAGATTCCTTTGGACGAGTCATCTTCGATATCCATAAGGCTACCATGCATGGTTTGGCATGCAGAGGATGGATGGGCTCCAATCGACCGTATGGAGATGGAGAGGTGGCAAGTAGATGCTCCTTCTGGTAACCATTGGTTCATCTCACAAAGAAGATTGGTCGATGTTGAATTCGTCGCACCACGGGATGATCTAGAGGTAGTGATCTGGTCAAGTGATCACTTGGCTGCTTGGATTGGGAATAAGGTACTCGAAGGAAGGTTGGAGATAGGTTCTGAGAAGCCGACTCAGTCTTTCTCCTCGGTCAAGGAGCGTACCGAGACATCTCAGCCTCCAGAAGTCAAAGCTACCGCACTGAGGCCAAAGGTACAACTAGCCAAGTGGCTTTCAGACAGAGGTTACGAGAGGCTTCAGGTTAGGCCTGTCTTACTTGAAGGACGCATATGGAGAGTCTCAGGTGAACTCCTAGGTCCAGAGGGAGCGAGGGAACCTCACAGATGGACAATCTTGGAGGATCCCTTTACTGGTTCTGTTGACAGGTTGAACGAGGTTGATTCACTACCATTTGTCCCGCAATTGGACAGTATCTCACCTAATTCATGGAGGAGCGAATCTTCGATTAGGGGCGATTTACCTTCTGTGTGCGAGGAGAGGAGGCATTGGCGAGTCAAAGAATCATCACACGACGGAGTTGTCAAAGGTAGCCTACTCCATTGGTGGAAGATTGAGGAGGAGTCAGCAATCCTTGAGTCATCGCAGGTGTTGATGCCTGGTTGGCAGGTTAAGTTCCCTGACACCGGGTGGAAGATAGTCCACGGATTGACTGGTGCGACATCCGATTTTGAACAGGACATCAATCGAAAAGTGGCCCCATGATGGTGACTCCACCATGGCTGATGTCGATAGCTTGCTTCTCCATAGAGTGCCTGATATGACGCATCTTTTCGACCTGAAGGGTACGGACAATCTTGCCGTTTCTTCGATCAAGGCCTAGATTGATGATTCCATCAGCGAGGAAGCCCTCGTTACCTTCCAGTTCTGCGTTGTCACCGCTCTGCCTTTCGGTGATGATGAAGGTGTAGAGTCCCTGTGCCCTTAGGAAATCGAAGAAGGCGAACATCTTCTTCCTCATTTCCTCATCGACATTCGTAAGGCTGTATATCGCACCTAGGCTGTCCAATACAAAAACGGTGAACTGTTGCCCTCTCTCTTGCTTGAAGTGTTGAATCATTCTTTTGGTGAACTTGAGGTAGTCCATAGCCTCGTTTTCCTTGCGTAACTCGGTGAAATCAGTTATCTGAAGGTTAGGTGGGAGTTCGATACCAGCTGAGTTACAAGTTTTCAATAGGCTGTCCACGGTCTCTTCCACAGTGCAGAACAATCCGAACTCACCAGTTCTCCTCAAATGGTTGGAAATCATCGTTAGGCAGAAGCTCGTTTTCATCGATCCGGGGGGCCCGGTGATTAGGTTGACGTATGGTGGTGTGACGTCGGTTGCTAGAACTCGATCCATGCCTGCTATGCCGCCGATGAACATGCTATCGATAGGTGGCATTTGTAGGCTGATATTAATGCTTACCAACAGGCCAAGGTGGTTTCATCTCGCTTCTGCGATGGTTCTTGCTCGACACCTACTCAAAGCGATTAAATGGGCTACCTTGGTCGAGGGACTGCAAGGTACCGACCGCGGCGCGGTCGTGAGAGTGGAAAACGGAGATGGAATCTGATGCTGGAAGCGTTAAACGAAATTGATTCCAACATCCAAGAGTTCATCAAAACACATCAGAAGAACCGTGACGAATGGAATTCCAAGGTAGTGGAAAACCGTACTAAGAGGGATCAGGTAAACGGTTCCAAGAGGGAATTGTACGACGAGATTGAGCGCCAGAGAGAAGTCCGCGATATGGAAAACACTCGTGCTAGAGAGTCCAAGGTGATTAGGAAGCAGGCCAACGAAGCTTTCTTCTCTTTGAAGGAGAAACTGACTGGTTCAAGCGATGATCGTAGAGATCGTAGGGGCAGCAAGGACAATCCCGAAGCTATACGTAGGCAGATGGCCGGATTAGAATCAAAGTACGAGCGCGGTGGTTTCGTCGGACGCAAGGCTGAGAAGCAGTTTCAGGCTGAGATGAAGCGCCTTAGTCGCAAGCTCAAGGACATGGCTTCCACTGGTAAGGCCACAGTCACAGGTTCAGCTGATCAAGAGGAGTTGGACGAACTACATGAGAAGCGAGAGGCGGCTCATGCAGAGGTCGTCAAGGCTGCTGACGCCGCGCAAGCAGCTCACGACTTGATGGGCAAGTTGAGGGATGAGACTCGTCGCATGAATAAGGAGCATGAGAAGGCTCACCAAGAGTTTGTCAAGGCGAAAAAGGAAGCTGACAGGGAACACCAACACTACATTGTGGCGATGAGATGTGCCTATAGCGCGAAGAATCTAATCAAGGCTAAAGAGAATCGAGAGGCTGGAATCGAGCCGAGCCGCGTAGAGGCTACCGCTCAATCGGTTGACTTGATGGGTGCACTAATGTCGGGGCAAACTCTCTCTACCGAGCAACTCATGGCAATGAAGAGAGACGATTGATTGGTGGGCTTTCATGATCGGGCAAGAAGAGGTTCGAGCCATGCTCGATGAGTATGATAGTATGAAACTCAGAGTGGGGATGACTGCCAGCCATTCAGCTTTGGACATATGTGACGGTGCCATCGAAGAGGGTTTCCCTACTGTTGCCTATTGTCAGAAAGGTCGTGAGAAAACCTATTCTGAGTACTTTAAGACCCAGCGAACTCCTTCAGGCAGAGTCACCCGCGGAATGGTCGACAAGGCTCTTGTACTGGACAAGTTCAGTGATGTGATAGACCCAGTATTCCAAGCACAGATGAGAGAGCGTAATGTTGTCTACATCCCGAATCGTTCCCTAACTTCCTACTGTTCCATCGAATCGATAGAAAACGACTTCCATGTGCCGATGTTCGGTTCCCGTAACATGCTGAGGATGGAAGAGCGAACAGAGGATCAAGACTACTACTGGATACTGGACAAGGCTGGATTACCGTACCCTGAGGCAATAGAGGATCCACAGGATATCGATTGCTTAGTAATAGTCAAGTTGCACCATGCGGAGAAGAAGTTAGAACGTGGTTTCTTCACCTGTTCATCTTACGAGGAGTATCAGGAGAAGTCGCAGACGCTTCTCAAGGAGGGTGTAATCGATGAGGAAAGTCTTGCTGGTGCGAGGATCGAGAGATATGTCATTGGACCAGTGTTTAACCTCAATTTCTTCTACAGCCCTCTTGAGGACGATCTCCCGCGACTAGAATTGTTGGGTGTTGATTGGCGATTTGAATCAAGTTTGGACGGCCATGTGCGCCTCCCTGCCCCTCAACAAATGACAATGCCAGCACACCAACAGATTCCGGAGATGACAGTTGTAGGGCACAACACAGCTACGATAAGAGAGTCTCTTCTAGAATCGGCGTTTGAGTTGGGTGAGAAGTTCATTACGGCATCCAAGGAACACTACGAACCAGGTATCATTGGCCCATTCTGTTTGCAAACCTGTATTGACAAGGATATGAACTACTCAATCTATGATGTCGCACCCCGCGTTGGTGGGGGGACGAATGTGCATGTAAGCGTAGGTCATCCCTATGGTAACGCGACTTGGCGCAAGCCGATGAGTAGTGGCCGTCGAATAGCTATGGAGTTGAGGCGTGCCGTGGAGCAAGATAGATTGGACGAGGTCCTCACTTGAGGCTCATCAGTGCGTTCACAGCCACTTCAGAAGCGCCCCTCGCAAGTCCTAGGTTTGCGCTCGCTTGAGTTGATAGTGCCAGAAACTCCCCATCTCCTAGATTTGAGAACATAAGGGTTCCACTTTTGGTCTCTATGGTGACCCTGGCGGGCTCGCCAATCGAGTAGGTGGAAGCAGACTTGCTTGAAGTCTCAAACAAGGTAGGAGCCAAGGCGGCTACAGATTCAAGGTATTTCGAGGGAGCACCAGAAATCTCGCGGAGAAAACCGTCTATACCTACGATGCAACACCAAGAAACCTCTGAAGATGAAGCCAATTCATCCAAGATAGATTTCTTCATCGCCACCCGTCGAACGGTTTCGGTCGATAAAGGAGTCCGAGGAACTCATCACGATTCCTTTCTCTTGTGTGCTCTAGCGGTACCGCGGCGAGCCTGCGTCCTCTTTCGTCCGCCTCTCCTATCAGCCGACCGACCTGAGGGTCTTTTTGTCTCCTTGCTACCAGTTAATTGACTCAGGCCACCGGTCTCGAGTATGCGCGCCATATCCTCGATGGATAGTGACCCACCTCCAGCAGCATGTTCCCTGAGTTTTGAAATCCTCTTCCTTACGGTTCGCCCTCGCTTCTCGTCTTCAGTTCGGATGCGAATAAAAGCCTCCACCCTTCCAATCTCTCGCCGCAGGGATTTCGCTTCCTTTCTTCGGTTACGTAGATTGTTGAGCATGTTCTCGATCTTGGTATTGAGTTCCCTCTCCTCCTTACGAGATATGG
>CAXFCF010000031.1:0-8687 GCA_964000875.1 uncultured Candidatus Poseidoniales archaeon | reverse complement strand
TTAGCATGAGGGGTCAGTTCTTCGATTACTTGTGATAGCAGGGTTGGAGAGGTTGCTGTACCAGCAGGCATTTTCGGCCGATGTACGATAGACTTTGGTAGATTAGTAAGATCAGCGGCAGCCCTTAGAGCGAGTTTCTCCTGTGCCCCACGTACTTTCCAGTCAGCAGGAATCTTCCATGAAGCTGCACGGTGTGATGCGCCAAGGAAAGGAACCCTTACCTCAAGTCCGTGAGCCATGCTGTGTCTATCCACTAAGCGTAATTGAAAGTTGGTCAGTTGACCGTGCTCAACCTCGTACTTCAAAGTTGAATCTAGATCTTGGTAGATTTCAGTAGGATCGTGGTTGTTCCTTCTCCAAGCACCACCTCTGCCTCTGCCATCCTCCTTGCTGATACCAGATATCAATGAATCAGCAAATCGATGACGACTATGGCGCAATCGTGCTTGTATCAGATTGCAGTGACCCGCAAGGTCACGGTAGCGCGGGTATCCACCATGCAGCTCGTCAGCACCTTGCCCACAAAGTCCAACTGTCACATGTTTAGACATGTTTTCGAAGAGAGGCTGGAAGAACATCACCGAAACATCAAGATCCTCTCCGTGCCACCCCAAAGCTGGCAATGTCTTCCAGAATGAATCCTCCTCCAAAGTGGATGTGTGGTGACCCAAATCAAGCGCAGATGCAACCTCAAGAGCAGCCACAAAGTCGGGATTGTCCTCATCCTCTGCAATCGTCCAGCACTCTGGGACTGGTTGACCTGCCAAATCAGCGGCGCGGTGTGCAAGTCCAGCGACGAGACTGGAGTCTAATCCGCCTGATAGAATGATACCAAGAGGTACATCCGACATCAAGCGGTCGGAAATCGAAGTGCATAGACTATCCAGAAGATCTTGTGCATGCAAACTCGGATCCCATTTCTCCTGCGATCTGAAGTCCTCTGATGTGTACGAAGCGACTCCTGTAAGAGAAGCGTTACCATTCTCATCCAACTGCCAAGTCTCAATCGTACCAGGGGCTACTTGTGTCACCCCGGCGAATAAAGTGGTGTCGTCCAACGGATATTCGAACGCAAGACGAGCCAACATCGCGTTCTCATCCAAAGAAGGAGAATAATTAGGGTGGCCACGCAAAGCCTTGACTTCACTAGCGACCAATAGTTCACCACCTTGAGTAGAGGTGCGAACCAATGGCTTGACACCCAGAGGGTCTCTGCAGAGAATCATCTCCATTCGTTTCTCATCAAATAGAGCGAATCCCCAGATACCATCCAATCTCCTGACCCACTCGATGTGACGAGTTGCAGGATTCCCTTCAACTATCGGATCACCCGAGAGGCGAACGCCATCAGGCCTCAGGTGGCTACGCGTGATTGGCTTAGGTTCGGTGTCAATATACGCTTGATGAAGAGCGAGAATTGTCTCGGCGTCGCCCTTGGTTCTCCATGGGAAACCTGTGATAGATGACCTGATATCGATGTAGTTGTAAATCTCACCATTCTGTACGAGATGGGTTCCTGATTCTGAGGAAATGGGTTGGTCACTACCTGCTAAATCAACTATGGAAAGACGTGAGTGCCCAAAGGAGCAAACATCAAACTCGCTAGATCTGACTCCATCAGGGCCACGATGCAACAATATTGACGCCATCTCACTTGCGAAGCCGGGATGATTCCCGCCAAACACGGCAGTGATGCCACACATCGAACAACGCTCCCGCTACTCCCCTATCAACCAGATGGCGTGAGCCAATCACCAGTAGACGACACCGATTACGAAAGTGACGGCAAACGAAATCCCAAGCACCATCAAATAGAGGCTTTGTGGAGGAGCGTCGTCCTGCAGTATTTCGTCACTCATCGAGCCCACCCACCAGAACCCGGATTGTAAAGGTAACGAAATCAGCAGTTGTCAAATGACCGACAATTGCCCAAGAAGTAACACCAAAATCAGTGGAAATAGCACCATCGTACCGTTGTCGTCAATCCACCTTAGACGAGGCAATTCAGAAAACGCACAGAGAGGACCCATCACTATGCAAAGAAGGAGAGGCGTCCCCAGCATGAAGTGACATACAACCCATGACAAGGTGCATGTCACTACACCAATGCCAATCACCTGTTCAGATGAAAAATCACGTCTTCTCGACTCCCCCATGGCTGGGTCACCAAAGGCTAAACTTGCAATCAATGGAGTGCCTATTGCTGCACCAGCTACTCCTAACTCAGGAGCAAAGAGGAGAACCGAACAAACACCTACTGCACCCCAGAAAAGTGCAGACAATTGTTTTGCTTCGTAATCCCTCTGTCCGATAATAGTAATTCCAAACCAAAGACGAACGAACTCTGCGATGATGATTGTCGCTAGAATTGCAGCGAGTGCCTGGAATCTCGTCAAACCCAAGAGCTCACCGAAGTCGTGTCCAAACCAATAGTAAAGAATTGGAATGCCAATCAAACTGAGATGAATAGCTCTGCGAAGTAAGTGACCATGAATTCCACCAACACTTCTTTTGACATGATCTGGCTCATAGTCATCCTCGAGTTTCAGGCTTTCAATCAATCGAGCACCTCCAATACCTTAGACACCGCCTGTGCAGCGGTCATTTCTCCAGAAGATATCGCCTCAATCAAACCATCAAACTCCTCTCTAGATAGTAGATTTGCGTCCCAAGCCGTCATGAGTCTCTCCCTTGCCTTGGCCAGCGCCGCACCCCTTCTTGGTTGTGCGCACTCCAAAGCAGACGCTAATTTCTCTATGCCACTTCCTTCCGTTGCAGATGTCGAAAGCACAGGAGGGGGGGATGATTCAATTTCCAATGACGCAACAATGGAAGAAATTGTCTTATCTGCTCCATCGATATCCATCTTGTTAACCACAACTATGTCTGCAATCTCCATCAAACCCGCTTTCTCCGCTTGAACCATATCACCTAGGTTTGGAGCCTCGACTAGCAAAACAATATCCGCTACCGAAACGATCCTAATCTCCGCCTGTCCAGATCCAACGGTTTCTATGAGAACTGGGTCGAATCCACACATGGATAGTAATTCAGCCATCTCGCTAAGCCTCACTGGAAGACCTCCTGGATGGTTGCGAGTTGCTACAGAACGAACGTAAACCTCGCTTTCGTCATCAGCCGACGCCATCCTAACACGATCACCGAGCAATGCTCCACCGGACAATGCAGAAGAGGGATCTATGGCAAGGATAGCTACTCTCTTACCCTGATTATCCCAATGACGAGCCAAAGCATCGACAAGACAACTCTTGCCAACTCCTGGCGCTCCCGTGATTCCGAATATATTGGGACGATTACCTTGCAAAGGCTCGAATTCCAAGGTTCCATCCTCGATTGCAGTCAATGCCTTGGCAAGCGACCTCCTATCGCCAGCCACAGCATCTTCGAGTAGAGAAGACAATGTCTCACTCTCCACCCCATATCCAATCGGATTCCGCTCCAACACCCGATTCCAAACCAGATTCAGAGCGCTCTTCTAAATTCGATACGAATTCCACCAATTCTTCCATCTTAGTCCCGGGGCCAAAAATTGCCCTGATTCCCGAGGAGTGCAGATCAGCACGATCCGAATCAGGAATTATTCCACCACCGAAAACAGTCACATCACCACATCCTGACTCACGCAACAGTTCGCATATCTTTGGGAATAGGTATCCATGGGCTCCAGAAAGTGATGAAAGACCCAAAAGTTTGGCATCCTCATCCATGACGCAGCGAACTATTTGCTCCGGAGTACGGCGAAGACCTGTGTAGATTACTTCGTGTCCAGCATCCCTGAGAGCACGCGCTACGACCTTCGCGCCACGGTCATGACCATCCAAACCGGGTTTGGCGATTACGATACGCATCGGCTTCCCTCAAATGTTTGGAGGAGTGATTTCCCTTTCAATTGATGGTACAACCAACGGGTTGGTTGGTGAATGAATAGCCGTTGCTTTGTAGTCAAGACTATGGGCGGATGATTCTAGCAGAGGGTCGAGCAAGATGGAGTCGACAGAAGAGCGCCTCAATGACCTTCGAAGAAGGAAGGCCATTGCAGAAGCCGGTGGAGGGGCTCAGAGGGTTGATGCACAACACTCCAAAGGCAAGATGACTGCACGTGAAAGACTGGAAGCAATGCTCGACGAAGGGTCATTCCAAGAGTTAGACGCATTGGTCGAACACCGTTGCCGCGACTTCGGAATGGAACAGAATGTAGTACCCGGCGATGGTGTGGTTACTGGACATGGCACCATCGATGGACGTCCTGTGTATTGCTTCGCTCAGGACTTCACCGTTTATGGCGGTAGTCTGGGTGAGATGCACGGCCTCAAGATATGCAAAGTTCTAGACATGGCGATGAAGACTGGGGCGCCGGTAATTGGTCTCAATGACAGCGGAGGAGCTAGAATTCAGGAAGGAGTTGCCAGTCTGGGTTCCTATGCTGAGATATTCTTCCGTAATGTCAGAGCCAGCGGAATAGTCCCCCAAATCAGCGTAATCATGGGTCCTTGTGCAGGTGGCGCGGTCTATAGCCCTGCAATAACCGACTTCGTAGTCATGGTCGACAAGACTGCCCACATGTTCATCACAGGACCAGAGGTAATCAAGACAGTCACCAACGAAGTTGTTTCTTTTGAGGAATTGGGAGGTGCCAGCACCCATGCAAGTAGATCTGGCGTCACCCATTTCACCGCCAACGACGACGATGATGCAATCGATATCGTTAGGCAACTGGTATCCCACATCCCACAAAACAACTTGGAAAACACTCCTCGCAAGAATACCTCTGATTCTGCTGAAAGAACCTGTGAAGATCTGAGGGATATTGTCCCTGAGGACTCAACGAAGCCTTACGATGTGACTGAAGTAATCCGCTCTGTAGTTGATGACAGTGCTTTCTTGGAGGTACAAGCAGATTACGCACAGAATATCGTTGTTGGCTTCGGCCGATTAGATGGCACTTCAGTAGGTATTGTAGGAAACCAGCCAAAGATTTTGGCTGGTTGCCTCGACATAGACGCCTCGGTCAAAGCAGCACGTTTCGTAAGATTCTGCGACGCCTTCAACATCCCACTCGTAACCTTGGTTGATGTTCCTGGTTTCCTACCTGGTGCAAATCAAGAATGGGGCGGTATAATTCGCCATGGAGCTAAATTGCTCTACGCATACTCCGAAGCTACGGTTCCGAAACTCACCGTCATCATGCGAAAGGCGTACGGTGGAGCATACGATGTGATGTGCAGCAAGCATGTCCGAGGAGACTACAATGTTGCATGGCCAACCGCACAACTCGCAGTTATGGGGGCTGATGGCGCAGTCCAGATAATACACCGTAGAAGAATTCAGAGTGCTGGGAATCCAGAGGAAGAGAGAGAACGCTTGGTTGACGAGTATGGTGAGTTGTTCGCAAACCCGTACAAGGCAGCAGCCCTTGGCTATCTGGATGATGTCATTGAACCACAGGAAACCCGTTCCAAGTTGTGTAAGGCGCTAGGCATGCTTCTCGATAAGGAAGAGAATCGCCCAGCCAAGAAACATGGAAATATTCCACTTTGAGGTGCGCTGAGATGGAGGAAGAAAGCTACACCCAGTCGATGAATCGACTCTTGGGGGAGGCTCGCGGACCATTAGACCAACTGGAAGATTTTGATAGTAAAGAAACGGAAGTAGTGGATGAAAACAAATCCGCGGAAGAAGATGAAAAAACGGATTTTGAGCAAAATGAAGATGGTGATGAACGCCGTAATATTCTCAGAATCGCCGCACTTATGGCCGTCCTAAGCAAGATTGAGGAGAGCTATGGCGAAGAAGGCGCTATTGGAAGGATGCCCGGCAGTGATTGGGCACATGATCATCGCCTGATGACAATGGGTCTACCTGGACTTGCATACTCACGAAGAAATCGCTCAGGATGGAGGTGACCTGTTGCCTGAGAAACGTAAGGTCACCATCGACGGCGAGGATTTTGAGGTAGAGATTGAGCCCGATGGAGATGGATGGAAAGCGACCGTCGAAGGTGAGACTTTCAATATTTCAGTTGAAGGTGGAACTTCTTCCTCTGGACCAAAGAGGCGCTCTGGAAGTAAGAAGGGAAAGAAATCTGGGGTAGTGTCAAGCACCATTCCTGGAAAGATAATCACCATTGAGGTCAAGGTAGGTCAGGAAGTATCTGAAGGGGATGTGATTCTTATCCTTGAAGCAATGAAGATGCAAAACGAAATGACCGCACCAATCTCGGGCACAATCACTTCAGTGAATTTTGGCCCCGGTGACAATGTCGAGGCAAACCTTCCACTAGTCGTGATAGAACCACCACTCGAGGAGCAGAGCCAATAACTCAATATGACATCAGGTGCAATTAGTAAACGGAGGGTAGTGTTTGGGTAAAGGAAGTCCTGCGAAATGTGACTATCCCGGCTGCGAAGTCGATGGCGAGATTGTTAGTCGACTCTCACCCGAAGGCTATCTAGTTGCTACCGGGAAGAAAGCTTACTCGTTCCGCGAAGCATACAGGCGGTTCCACTACTGTAAGGAACATCACGAAGAACTCATGGCAAATGTCTGGAACAGGGTCAACGATGACTCTTCAAAAGACGATGACCATGTCGCACCCACGGCTGTATGAATTCTCAACCCCAAGATCCTTGGTGCATCATTGATTCTGCTACCTTCTCAAATCCTGCGATATTAGCTCCAAACACATAGTTACCTGGCTGACCATATTTCTTGGCAGTGTCATACGCCTTCTTGTGAATTCCAACCATTATAGCGTCGAGGCGTGCATCAACTTCTTCTCGTACCCATGACATTCTGAGGCTGTTCTGACTCATCTCCAAACCAGAGGTCGCAACGCCTCCTGCATTAGACGCCTTACCTGGGGCGAAAGCGATACTGTTCTTGTGGAATACATCAACAGCTCCAGGGGTGCAAGGCATGTTAGCACCCTCACCAACATATTTCACTCCTCCAGCGACCAGATGCTCAGCATCCTTTCCATTCAACTCGTTCTGAGTAGCACAAGGTAGTGCAATGTCGACAGGAACCTGCCAAATGGGGTTGTAGTCTAGAGAATTGTCACGTGGCGTGTATTCTAGTCCACGGTGAGCTGCATAATCCTTGATCCGCCCTCGCTTGACATTCTTGAGATCCATAATCCAAGCGAGTTCATCGGCATCGATGCCGTTTGGGTCGTGGATAAAGCCACTGCTATCGGATAGAGTGACTACCTTGCCCCCCAGTTGTGTGACCTTTTCACAAGCATACTGTGCGACATTGCCAGAGCCACTGATAGCCACGGACTTACCCTCGAAAGAATCACCGTTTGCCTCTAGCATCTCGCGCACGAAGTAGACGAGACCGTATCCGGTTGCTTCTGGTCGAATCAAAGAGCCACCATATTCGAGTCCCTTGCCAGTCAGCACTCCAGTGAACTCGTTCCTAAGTTTCCTGTACATGCCATACATGTATCCAATTTCTCGACCACCGACTCCGATATCACCAGCTGGGACATCGGTATCAGCACCAATGTGCCTCTGCAACTCAGTCATGAATGACTGACAGAAATTCATTACCTCTGTGTCTGATTTCCCCTTGGGATCAAAATCCGAACCACCTTTTCCACCACCCATAGGCAGACCTGTCAAACTGTTCTTGAATATCTGCTCAAATGCTAGGAACTTGAGAATCGAGAGGTTGACCGAAGGGTGGAAACGGAGACCACCTTTGTAAGGCCCTATAGCACCATTGAATTGTATTCTGTACCCTCTGTTTACCTGTATGTTGCCTTTGTCATCTATCCAAGGAACTCGGAATTGGACGACCCTCTCGGGCTCTACTATTCTGTGCAGGATGTTCGCATCAATCAGCTCCGGCCTTGCCTCAACCACAGGGCTTAGACTTTCCAATACCTCAAGAACAGCCTGGTGAAACTCCGGCTGATCTGGGTCGCGCTGCAATACCTTGTCGTATACTTCTTGCAGATGTTGGTGCATTTTTTTCACCATCTAAAGAGGAACGGGATTTACCATCCGGTTCTTGGCCGCCGACCTGAGTCTTACTTTTCACTATTACCTATCATACGGGTACGAATATGTACCATGTGCTAACTATCACTAGAGCCTCAGTCACGCGAAAATAACCCTTTCTGCGACCTCTGCGACGCTTTCCCTGTGAGACCCTAGAGTCATCACGAACATCGCAGCTTGGGAGACCTGCCTGCGGCGGAGTGCATCAGCAATCGGCGTGTGTTCCTGGAACCAACGGGTTTTGCCGTCCTTGCCTAGAATCTTGACATCAACCTGAGCCATCCTCGGCTCAGAAAGAAGTAATTTGACGCTAGGGACATCGATGGCCACGAACCCTTCCGGAACCTTTGCTCTCCCAGCAATCTCGTCTTCTACAGATCTACGCTTCTCGCTATCACTCGCTAACTCGACGAGCCGTGCGACCTGCTCTTCAGTCAACTCCTCCCTGCGTCTTGAAACACAGACCTTGAGCAGTTTGCGATACTTGAGACGCTTCAACATTTCACGGGCAAATCCTCCTGCGTCACCCAACGCTTGCCAGATTTCCGCATCAACCATCCTCTGCATGTCGACCGCAGCAGGTAGCGATTCCTCTGAACGCTCGACAGCACGTGAGAGCATCATCTCCGTGACTCGAGTGACCTTGTGGAAGTATACAGC
>CAXFCF010000030.1:0-8710 GCA_964000875.1 uncultured Candidatus Poseidoniales archaeon | reverse complement strand
GTCACACCCTGCATCGAATGCCTTTCTTCGATCCTCAGGAGTGGAAAAAGCAGTTACTGCGATAATGCGGCTGTTCCTGACCAATGGATGGTCGCGAATTGCGCGCGTTAGTTGTAAACCATCGGTCCAAGGAAGTTGTACATCCATGAAAATGAGTTCAAAGGCTCCTGTCTGAAGCGCCTCGAACGCTTGGTTTGCATCCTCAGCTATCTCTATGTCAGTGATGTCCTTGCCCTTTAGCAAGGCTTGCATCAACCTGACATTGACTTCGTTGTCCTCGACTACTAGTGCCCGCATGTCTCCCCATCAAGGGACTAGGCATTGCCAAATCAAGGTTTGTTGAGTTGCATGCCGGAATCTGACATTCACTGTCACCTTCTCACCCGCCCCTACGGGGCGGTTGCCAACGCTTAATTACAGCCCGCAAGACGGGCGCCACATCGAGGGTCACCCATGGTCGAAGTTACGGTTGGAGGGGCTGAGTATCTGCGATTGTTTGACATCTTCTGGGACTGGTCGGTTGTAGTCGGTGTCATCACCTTCGTGTGGTTACTTCACCATGCGTTCTACTATGTGGCCAAGGATGGGGAAGTTCCCAACATCGACGACATAAAGGTAGGTGAATTCCCTAAGCATTACCACAATAGTTGGCTAGAATTCTCTTGGACGGTAGTGCCATTGATTCTGATTATCTATCTCGCCGCTATATCAGTCGCACCAACCTCTGTAGTCTGGCCTGATCCAGACACCGTCGGTGAAGAAGGAGTAGACTACTACGAGATTGGGGTGACTGGGCAACAATGGTTCTGGATATTCGACTGCAACGGGTATGAGGCTGACATCTGTGACACTGGAGTTCATACAGACACTGGCAAGGACATGTTGATCCTCAAGAAGGACACAACATATCGGCTCAATGTCACTTCAAACGATGTCATCCACGCACCATACATCGTTCAGTGGGGTGCCAAGGAGGACGCGGTACCTGGTCTTCATACCTCTATTTGGATTACACCTGACCAAACTGGTCTCTTCTTCATCGACTGTGCCGAATACTGTGGTGATGACCATGCCTACATGACGGCCATCTTGGAGGTTCGTGAGTGAGGTGGTTATGATGCAGAAGAACATTCGATTAGTAGCAATACTCACGGTGCTAGTCACCGCTTTACTTCTGGCTCCTGCTTTGGACGCTAGGCCTACTGGCATCACCAATGTCCAGACCGGCTGCAGTTGTCACGCAACCTCTGCTAGCTCCTCTGTCTCCGCGTTCGTGACCTTAGCTGATGGCAGCCCACTACCTTCCAACTACGACGCTGGAGCAACATACTCTCTGGCCTTCGGATTCACCGGTGGCCCTGGTGAGGCAACAGTAGCTGACAGGGTCAATGTCGGTGGATTCAATCTGATGGCCTCGAAAGGTGAGTTCACAATTACAGATGGTGACAACACACAAATCATGGCAGGTCAATTAACTCACACTGATGCAGGCAATGACCTGCAAACATGGACTGTTGATTGGACAGCTCCCTCAGGCGGTAAGGCTGATCTACTTCTAACCGTCAACTCGGTTAACGGTGACGGGCTTGCCTCGGATGCTGACGAGTGGTCGCAAACGAGTTACTCGATGATGTCAGTCGGTGGTGCAGGAGAGGATTTGCCAGAACCAGCCGACGGATTGACCGTCCTGTTCTCTGCGATGTTGCTAGTTCTCGTGATGCTTGTTCTAAGCGTCATCTATGTATTCTACAGAAAGGACCCGGAATCGTTCAGTTGGGAGTCGTTCGCTCCGTGGGCGGCAGAATGGTTGACCAGCACAGACCACAAAAGAATCGGTACGCTATACTTCGTAGCCGGTCTCTTCTTCTTCATTGTGGGTGGAACTATCGCTCTCCTTTTCAGAATTCAACTAGCGATACCTGGGAACGACTTCCTGACACAAGACGAGTACAACCAATTCTTCACCCTCCACGGTACTGTGATGATATTCCTCGCGGCTATGCCGATGATTAACGGGTTTGCCAACTGGATGGTTCCGCTACAACTAGGCGCCAAGGATCTAGCATTCCCGCGCATCAACGCTATGTCGTTCTGGCTACAGCCAGTCGCTGCAACACTGATTCTGAGCGGTGTCTTCTCCAGCAACGGTGCGGATGTAGGTTGGACTGGTTACCAGCCCCTAACCACTTGGACCAGCACACATCCAGGAACCACAATGTGGTTGGCAGGGCAAATAATGCTGGTCGCTTCCTCTACATTGACTGGAATCAACTTCATTGCAACCATGGCAACAATGCGTGCACCTGGAATGGGCTGGATGCAGATGCCTCTTTTCAGTTGGTCCATCTTGGTCTCTGTGATGATGCTCTTCATTTCCATTCCACCATTCGGAATCGGTCTAATCCAGGCATATCTGGATAGGACGATAGCGACGGCTTTCTACAACACGGCGGCTGGAGGTGACCCGCTTCTGTGGAGTCACCTATTCTGGTACTTCGGCCATCCTGAAGTATACGTTGTGATTGTGCCTGCGTTTGGAATCATCTCTGAGGTGTTAGCAACCAGCGCACGCAGGTCGGTCTTTGGATACAACTCAATGGTCTACGCACTAGCAGGCATCGGCCTTGTGGCGTTTATCGTCTACGGCCATCACATGCTAACTAGCGGAATGGATCCCGGACTTCGATTCTTCATGATGCTGGTGACGATGCTAGTCGCCGTTCCGACAGGTATCAAGATTTTCAATTGGCTGAAAACCATGCACGGTGGATCTCTAGTCTACCGTACACACACACTATGGGCACTAGGATTCCTAGTGACCTTCACAATAGGTGGTATCTCGGGGATGTTCTTCCCTTCCATCGCAATGGATGTGCACCTGCACGAGACATACTTCGTAGTCGCTCACTTCCACTATGTTCTGGTGGGAGGAACCGTGTTCGGAATGTTCGCCGCCATCTACTACTGGTTCCCGAAGATGACAGGTCGCATGATGAATGAGAAGATGGGAATAGTCCACTTCCTGATATCGTTCATCTCCTACAACGGTTTGTTCTGGCCAATGCACAAGCTAGGTCTTCTCGGTATGACCCGACGTCACCACACCTACTTTATTCAGGCAGACGAGTACCTTGATGTCGTCGGTACTCTACCTCCTGAGGTCGCTACTTGGAACATGTTCATCACGGTCAACGCGTTCATCTTCGGTGCATCGACCTTCATCATGGTGTACAACATGATTCACTCACTATTGAATGGGCAAAAGGCTCCTGCCGACCCATGGGGTGGGTGGTCCTTTGAGTGGTTGACATCGTCACCACCACCAACACCCTCATTCCATGACATCCCGACCTTGATTGATGTCAACGACCATGGTGAGAGAGAGCCTAACTGGCTCATGCGGCTGATGGTTCCTGACGATCACGAGGAGGTGCACTCATGAGCGACTACGGACACGACGACCACCACGACCACCCCAGTGCTTGGGGACCACACGACTGGTCACACGGAGCTCCTCACAACAGCTGGGCACCACTGATTATGTCACTTGGAATCGGTGTGTTCCTGTTCTCGTTCGCAGCGACTTTCGTAATGAACGACACGATGACTGATACAATCTACAATGGTAGTAGCCTACCACTGGTGTTCGTTGGCCTAGCCATCACCATGGCTGGCCTGATGGTCTGGTGGAGACAGGATCTCTCCTTCGATGGTGACTACGAGCCGAAAGCAACTGGTGTACCATTCCAAAACATCGACCTGAGAAAGGTCGGAATGTGGGTCTTCCTAATGTCTGAGATGATGGTCTTCAGTAGTCTTTTCAGCACCTACATCCGCTACCGCTCCAGCATTGACTCCTGTCAAGCAGTGCTCGACAATGGTGGATACTTCTCAGACGGCACTCTGTTCACATCTGGAAGTACCTGTTGGCTACCAGCGTCCTACTTCATCGCAGGCTCGCACTCGAAGTCATGGACACTCTCCCTAGGTGGAGTAGGTCTACCGGATACCCTAGTGCCAGGTGCTGTCAACACCTTCGCACTGATCATCTCATCCTTTACCGTCGTCATGGCGCTGAAGACCGCTCACCGAACAGATATGGAAGCTGATGAACGCAGCCGTAAGGTTAGGAATTACCTAGGAGCCACAATGGGGTTGGCAACACTTTTCCTGATACTCAAGATTGTCGAGTGGTTCGTCGGCTTCAACATCGGCCCGTTCCACGCACCGAGCCTAATGGAAGATGGCTACACCATCCACAACGGCCTCTACGAGTTCCATGGAGCCGGGCATGGTCATGGTGAACACATAGATGCTAATCTGAGATTAAGCGCCGCGACATTCTATGTCACGACAGGAACTCACGGTGTACACGTTCTAGGTGGAATAATCGGATTAGCATACATGACTTACAAGGCTCACAAAGGAGGATATGGGCCTGGTAATGCAGTGAGCATCGAGTACTTCGGTCTCTACTGGCATTTCGTCGACTTGGTTTGGGTGCTGGTGTTCCCAGCATTCTATCTGTATTGAAGGAGGTATGAAATATGGGTGAACACAAACTGTTTGGAAGGTATGAAACCCTGTTCGGGTTCGACATGTACAACGCTAACTTCGTGATGTTGATGGTGATGACCGCTATTGAGGTTGGAGCTGTTGCTCAAGCCGAAGTAATGTCACACGCAATGCTAGTATTCGTGTTGGTATCGATAGGTGTGGTGAAATTTGTCGGGATTGCTCTAATCTTCATGCACTTGGGTACTGAAGAAGATTCGCCGATTCTGACATTGACAGCTCTGTTCCCTGCAATATTCATCATAATCATGGTGATTTTCATAGGTCTCACCAGCCCAAACGCACCGGATGCACTTCCTGATTGGTGTAGGCCACCTGGTTACTGAATCAGCAATCGGTTGAAGAACGAGCAGCGAGTCGAACGGTTCGCTGCGGACGTCGCATAGCCTGGTATCGCGCCGGATTTGAAATCCGGTGACCTTGTGTCGCGGGAGTTCAAATCTCTCCGTCCGCGCCATTTACGCAACACATGTTAGTACCCCACTATTAGCATATTTTAAATTACAAATGAATCCCGAATTGCTAATATGCGTAAGGGGCTCGTTTTGCTAGTAGCAATAGGAATGCTATTCTCTGGATGTATAGGTGGAAATGGTGACTCACAAGATCTAGAATTCAACGGAATGGAGTATGAACCTGCTCCAGATGCCCCTGGATTCACATTAACCGACCAGCACGGTAACGAAGTATCGATGTCTGATTACAAAGGGAAAGTCGTAGTAGTGGCATTCGTATTCACTCACTGCCCTGATGTCTGTCTTCAAGTGGAAGCTAACCTCGCTGCTGTTGAAAGCGAACTTGCAGGTCACGAGGATGGCTTCGTGATTGTCTCCATCACTGTAGATCCAGCAAGGGACACCGTAGAGAAATTATCCGAGTGGACTACAGAACGCGGCTACGACTGGCCACATCTGACCAGTACCGACCATATCTACCTCAACCAAACATGGTCCAATTGGGGTGTAGCTGTAGATAACGACCACATCTACGGTGACCATTCGAGTCATGGCGACATGGGTGACCATTCTGAGATGTCTCACCAAGTAGCCATACTCTATCCAGACGACACCACAACACTACTTGATGGACACCATGACATGTTGCCAGAGAACGCAACCGGTTGGAACCTCACCAAAAGTACACTGATGATGAACAATGTATCTCTGAATTCATCGGTTCACGAGCAATACGGAAACCAAGTTCACGGCATCAATGGTGTTGACGCACCGAGTGACTCCTCATGGTGGTGGTCATTGCACATTTGGAACGAAACAAGCATGCTTTGGGAAGAGAGTCCCGTCGGAGTCGATGAAGTGATGGTCATGCACCACACTGATCATGTTGCATGGGCAGCTTCCAACGCTAACTTGTCGCTTCTGCCAACACCTGGAGGAGACATGGATAACCACGACGGTCACTCAGGTCATGGTGACCACGCTGACCATGGAGAAAGCAACCAAGAAGAGGAACCTGAGGAGATCTACACCGTTGGTCACAGTACCGTCACCTACATCGTCGACCAAGATGGAAAGAAGCGAGTCGCTTGGGTGGGATCTGACTGGTCTCACACCAAGTTTGCAGAGGATGTGATAACTCTCATGGGAAGTTCTCACGATGACCATGGTGATCATGATAGCCACGACAGTCACTCAGGTCACGGACACTGAATTAACTCAAGTATCTGGACGGCAAAGCGTCTTGAACTCACCACGCCCTGCGTAAAGCATGACGCGGAGCCGAAGGGCGCTATACAGCCTCGCCATCTGCGCTCTGTTCCTGTTCACCGGATGTATCTCGCATGAGATACCAGCTTGGGGTTCAGACGGCATTGAGGTGACGATTGACAAAGAATCTGGCACCGCTACTATGTCAAGCCATGTTGGTGACCAGAATGTCGAAGACGACATCGCCAACCTGATGGGGTGTGACTCTGAAGGAAACTACTCCTCAATCAACACATCAACTGCTATGCCAATCAGAATCGAAGGGTGGTTACACGCCTCCAATCACTTCCCCGATGGTTCTGGTACCGATGACGCTGGTGAACAGATGAGTGCTGCTGCCGTCATCATCGCGTTGGATGACTTAGAGTCAGCAAGTGGCCTGGAAAAAGGTAGAGTCGAGGGTATCAAGTGGGACTCACCGAGTGCGACCGTGAGAGCGTTGCCACCTGGTCAATCTTCGAGTTCAAAGTTCCCGCACATGGGTTGGGCAATAGTCGGCCTAGTTCCCGGAAACGAAAATGTGTTGGAGGGTTTCGGTGGTCTCGATTGGAACCAGAAGATAGGACTCAAGGGTTGGCTGTTGGATGGCTCTTACATGGGTTATCCAGAGGTGTATGTAAGTGATGACGGTCGCTGTAGGATTTACGCAGGAGCGAACATGGAGGGATTCAAAGGGACCATGTTGGTTACTCATATGTATCTTGGAGAACACGGCCACATCGACTCAGATAACTCATACAATGCCTACTCAGTACCCATACTTGGCACCTGGCTATACACCATCGTCCTCATGGCCTCAGTCGGTGGAGCAGTGCTTGTCTATGGCGCTAACAGGGGTATCATTCGTCGCGGTGCAACACACAAGGCGAAGGAACTTCTAACCGAGGCTCAGATGTTGGCCGGGAAGGCCGTTGGAGCCAGTGTCAAGCGAGTGGAAAGGGTCATCGATAAAGAAAAGAAACAACAACGATCGAAACCACCTCGAGAAAAACCCACACCAGTATCAAAGAGCACAAAGGAAGAGAATAGTGGCCAGAGTGTCGACTTAGGTGAGTTCGATATCATGAGTGCTTTGGGTGGAGATGCACGGCCAGATGCACGCTCGATAAGAAGCGCTAGCAGTGGTGGTGTTGTTGAAACCGTCGAATCGAAGGAACTAGACGCAAAGATGGAAGAGCACATGAATTTAGACGAACCGGTGGTTTCTGAATCTACACAAAAAGCGATTGTGGAAGAAGGAACTGATGTTGGCTCTTCAACGGACGAAGGAACTCCGAAGGTTCGGAAGACAAGAGCTGTCAAACAGAAGGAAGAGGAATCCCTACCAAGCGCGCCTCGCAACACGCGAGATGGTCCAGACATGACCGACGACGAGGATTTCTCAGATTTCTCACTATAAGTCCCAGGGAACTATCTTTGCCCCCCTAACCCAAAGTTGCCTAGGGTGGAAGTCCAAGTCTGCGGGAATCTGCATACAAGGTTCTCCATCTGCTTGGATAATCAGAGGTGGTGTCAATGGTTTCTCTGTCGGGTTCCCATCATCATCGGTTGCTCGTAGACTGATTTTCTTCGCACGAGTCAACTCGATACCCCACCTACCAACATGCTTTCCTTTGCGCAGTGGCCCCATCAGGGCAATCATCTGCAGTTTCTTGAGGCTCCATCCGAAGCAGAGACTCCCATCTTCCAAAATAGGTGACGCACCAGGGCATACACGGTAGCCTCCTCCGAACATCTCGGTAGTAGATGCGACCATGAATGTGTAATCGACCTCTTCGCCAGGGTTGTCGTCATATTGAAACCAGACCTTCTTCTTCTTCCATGGAAGGATTTCGGTCAATCCAAGATATGTGTACTTCAACGAGCCTTTGATCCACTTGGCGCGCCTCAACTTAGCGCGAGCAGTGGCTGAAGTTATCCCACAGTCCGATTCAAGGAAGACCCAGCGAACAACTCGGTCTGGGTTGTTAGGATCCCCATCCCACTTCGGATTGTTACTAGGAGCAGGGTAGCCACCTTCTGCTGGTGCTGGCATCGCTTCCAAGCGGAAGGCTCCAACATGCCGGTCGACTCCGTTGACGAGGATGTCGACTATGCCTTTGGTATCCTTCAGTGGAATGTTGTGAGCACGGGCAACATCGTTTCCGGTTCCAGCTGGAATGATACCCAGTGGTTTGTCACTACCACGCAAACCTGACGCCACCTCATGGACTGTACCATCTCCACCACACGCAACGACGAGATCTATATCGTCACGTTCGCGAACGCTGTAGGCAATTTCAGAAGCATGCCCTACACCCTCTGTGAACTGCACCTCATATTCGATACCTGTCTCTTTGAGAACTGGCTCAACAGCCTTCCATCGCTTGAGAGAATGACCATCGCGGCCGGCTGGGTTCACTATACAGGCA
>CAXFCF010000029.1:0-8758 GCA_964000875.1 uncultured Candidatus Poseidoniales archaeon | reverse complement strand
GCAGGTAAGGTTTCGATGGATGACTTACTGACACTTGAATCGACCGTGGCTTCCTTAGCGATAGACGACAACATAGAATCCAGTGTTTCTCCGGCCAAGCCAAGTGTCACCAAGCTGAGTTCGCCTCGTACCATCCTCGCTGGATAGTTAGACACCGCCGCCACCTTGGACGCTACATACTCCTCAACCCCACCACTAATTTCCACGGTTTGTTCAGAGTGTGTTACAACTGGAGAATCTGGAGAGCCCAAAGGAGAGACTTGCGACGATTGAGAACCGATGTTTGAACCGGTACCGGGAAGCGGACGGGAGCGAAGGCGGAGCTCCTCGTATTCTGAGGAGGAGATTGGACTCACCCCTTTCGATCCGCCCCCTTGCCAGAGTTCTAGTGGCCCAGCGCGGAACCCTTCAGTCAACAGTGGTGAGTCAACCTCCATCATAGATGGGTGCTTGCCAACAACCGCACAAACAGCGAGAGAGGCGAGGAATGAAGATACGCCACCGATCTTCGGATGGTTGGTATTAGTGACTACCTTCTGCTTGTCCTCTAGAATTTGCTCAGCGAACAGCGCCAGCGCCCTCTTTGGACCTACTTCTAGGAACAAACGTCCACCAGCGGAGTACATTCCGCGCATCTGTTTAGTCCACTCAACGGCTGAAGACATCTGTGGAGCCAATTGACCCAAAATCGCGTCATGAGTAGTCTGACCCTCTTGCAAGGCCATGGGGTAGAATTTACCATCGTAGTTGGCGGAGATGGGAATCTCAGGGAGAGAAATCTCGAGGCTCTCAAGGAACCTTCGCAGCGGCTCGTTAGCAGGTGCGACAATCCTAGAGTGGAAAGCGTGACTCGTCTGAAGTGTCACACACTGTATACCAAGTTCTCCGAAAGCGGTGATAGCCGCCTTCATCGGCTCAGTCTCGCCTGCTATCACTGTCATCAGGGGTGAGTTCTTGTTGGCAGCGATGACATATCCATCGACCGACTCAATGACCTCAACGACCTTCTCAAACGGTGCTGTGACACTCGCCATCAGCCCCTGATCAGGCACATCGACAGAGCCCATCTCGGTGCCACGGGCAGCAGCGGCGCGGAGTGCGTCGTGGAACTTGAGAATCCCGGATACCATCAGTGCAGCATATTCACCTAGACTGTGGCCAGCAACCATGTCTGGGTCTATGCCATGTTGGGAAAGAAGTCGATACAGGGCGAGATCCGCTGTCAGCATCGCCGGCTGTGTATATTCAGTTCGCTTGAGCAGCTCTTCCGCTTCGAGGTATTCATCCTTTGACAGGGAATCCCTTAACACGAATTCGGACAACTTGGCGCCATCGAGTATCTCAACCATCGTAATGTCGGCCTCTTTCCAAGTATCTCCAACAACACCCCAACGCTTCGAAAGGTCTAGCGTCATGCCGACATATTGGCTCCCTTGACCAGGGAACATCTGTACCACCTTCGCCTCGGAGGGTAGTGCTGGCTCGTCGGTGATGAAAATCTGCTGCTTGGACAGGAATGCCCACTTGGAACGATCGTCGAGATTATCAGATAACAAGTCAAGACGCTTGCTCAACTGTGACCACGAAGTAGCAACGAGACCACATCTCAGACCCTTCGCCTCGAAGCCTCGTGACATGTTGGAAAGAGCAACAGACAACCTACGGCCACTAGGACTCTCGTCAAATGTGGGTGAGCTAGGCCCAAGTAGAGCCTTTTTGCAGAGTTCAATCTCTTCGAGGAGTTCAGTCTCATCAGTTGCATTGAGTAGAAGGAGGCCACCTTCAACCGCTTTGAGTTCCTCGTAGGTCATCGATGGTTTGGCGGTGGGGTCGAGCACGCTCGGCGAGTCAGGAATCTCCAGAGGCTGTGCGGGCGCATCCCATTCTGCAACCAACATGTTGTGAAACTCAGGGTCATACTGCTCCAAGGCACAGTGGAAGTTGGTTCCCCCGAACCCAAATGCGGAGACACCGGCGCGGCGCGGAAGCCCTGACGGCGGTTTTGGCCAATCACTAGCATGAGTAGGTACGTAGAACGGAATTTCTTCCCAGTCGACATTGGTATTGGGTTGCTCAAAGCCAGCTGAGGGAGGTATCGTCCTGTGGTGTAGTGCGAATACAGCCTTCAGCATCCCTGCCATTCCAGCTGCTGCTTTGAGATGGCCAATCTGGCTCTTAATCGAGCCGATTGCGACGCGGTCACCGGAACCGACTCCTGCGAACACCTCTGAAAGTGTGTTCAACTCGGTTGCGTCGCCTACCTTTGTGCTGGTTCCATGAGCTTCAATCAGTTCCACTGTAGAAGGTGCGTACCCGGCTTGCTGATAGGCACGGAAAATCGCTTGCCTCTGGCCTCTTGTTGATGGAGCTGTGATACCCTTGCCGCGACCATCGCTCGAAGCGCCTATTCCCCTGACAACAGCATACACCTCATCACCATCGTCGATAGCGTCAGATAGCCTCTTGAGGACAACACAACCTGCTCCCTCTCCCATCACGAAACCGTTGGCACGAGCATCGAATGGGCGTGAATGAATGTTCGACAAGGCGCCGATGGCACTGAACTTAGCGTAGGTCGATGGATCCATCGTGCGGTCGCTTGCGCCACATACCGCGACATCGACTTGGCGTGTTTGCAAGGAGTGACATGCTGAAGTTAGTGCGGCGAAGGTCGAAGCGCAGGCTGCGTCGGCACTGAAGTTGGGGCCTTGGATATCAAGGAGATTTGCCACACGCCCGGCGACCACATTGGCCAACTCACCTGGCATCGTATCTTCGTCAACCTTGGGGTTGCCTTCGGTAATGGCTTGCTTGAACTGCTCGACCTTATCGGCGGGCATCCCCGCCTCGACTGCCTTGGCTGCGAATCTGTCAGCGTGAATTCTGTGCCCTGACATCTCGCGGTTCTCACCTCCAAGTGCGTTGGCGAATACTACACCACACCTCTCCTTGGGCAATTTGTCATCAGCCAATCCAGCATCTTCCAATGCAACAGCAGCAACCTCGACCGCCCAGAGTTGTGATACATCAATCTGGGTCAGGGTGCCCGGTGGCTGCTTCCATCTTCGCCAATCAAACTCAAATCCTTCGACAAACGCACCGATTTTGGAGTAGGTTTTCCCAGAAGGAGCGCTCCCTGGCTCTCCCTCGACATAGTAGAACTTGGGATCCCATCTGTCACTGGGTAACTCCTTAATCGAGACATGTGCATCGATGATATTCTGCCAAAACTCCTGTGCATCACTAGAGTCCGGTAATAGAGCTGAGATCCCGACTATCGCAATCGGTTCGAACCTCCCCTGTGGGGCTTCGTCGAGAACTTCTGTCATGTCTTGGCCTCAATCTGATATGCTATCTGGAACCATGATACTGGAATAACCAGAGTCGACATGGATAATCTGTCCGGTGACGCCCGAGGATAGGGGAGATGCCAACCAAGTGGCACATCCCGCGACATCGCCTTGAGTCACATTGCGGCGCAGAGGAGCATTTCTCTCAACATGATCCAAGATATCCCCGAAGCCAGGGATACCTCCTGCCGCTAGAGTTCTGATAGGACCAGACGAGATGGCGTTAATCCTGTGACCTTCCGGACCCATGTGGTTCGCTAGTTCCCTCGTCCATGCCTCAAGAGCCGCCTTGGCAATACTCATGATGCCGTAGTTGGGAACCCAGCGAGTAGAGGCAGCATAGGTGAGCGTGATTGTCGAAGAGTTGAGGGCTAGGTGTGGCAATGCATGCCTCATCAGCCTCTGGAGAGAGTTGGCGCTGATGGTGCAAGCGCGGTTGATTGCCTCGTCCTCCACGAACATCACCGGCCTGTCGAAGCATTCCGCTGGAGCGAAGCCGATGGCGTGAACCACCACATCGGCCTTGGCGCCGGGATTCTCCTTCTGCCACTCAGTGAAGAACTCGGCCGTGGTCGCCTCATGTTCAACATCGATGGGATAGAACGCCTCAATCGCATCCAACTTCTCCTTGAGCTGGAAAACTCTGCTCATGAAGCGCTTCTGGAAACCCAATATCAGTTTGCAGCCTGCCGCTGCGAGATGCTCGCAAATCGCCCATGCGATGCTCTCTTCGCTAGCGACTCCGAACACAAGTGCAGTCTTTCCCTCTAGTTCCAGCATGGAACCACCTGTTCCTCCCAACATCGCTCTCCCGACCGAGAAGCCTTCAAGACATTTGCCTGTGATGAGCCATGAAAGCGTCATCCTGTAGGGATGACGTGAAAACCACGGGTTTCCAATTATTCTCCGTAAAGTGCCTCAGGGAGGTCCTTGTGTATTGAGAAAAGGGCTGATTCGGCGTCTATTCCCCTGCCAAGTAGGGCGGTCACGAGTTGCTGCGTCCGTTTCGGCACCGTCTTGGGGCCAAGCACCGCTCCCGGTCGCTTTGGATCGTCCATGTAGTCGGTCTCCATCAGGAAGCCACCCTCATTAGACCAAATCGATTGTACAATCTCTTGAATTGAGTTCTTGCCCATAACCACGGACGATGTTAGTCCGTGAGTGAACCCCTTGCTGATATCCGCATCTGCATGATGGTGAATCGCACCAAACCTCGGGTATCTGACTTGATCGCACAGTCTAGCTACCTCTGCATTGGTCTTCTCACCGTTGGCATCGAGATGAAGCTGAACTGGAACCGAAGCTTCCTTGCACATTGCCAGCATATCGATGAGAACCTCGTCGGCTCGAGCCATCGCCTCATCGCCGACATCCCAGTGGGGACGACCTATCTCGCCAATGCCTGACGCCCTTCCCTCTTCACAATGCTCAATCGCTAACTCTACTGCTCCGAGGTGCAGTTTGTTGGCTTCCTCCAGACCCATAGACACGGTCTGATGGAACCATGCGGCCGGGTGTGGACCAAGTACCACGCGAACATCGAGATCCAGTTCCTTCCTCACCGATTCCGCCATCTTGATCGTCCCATCATAGGAGGAGGAAATCTGTTCGATGGTAGTTGGTAGAGATTCGAAGTCCGGCTTGTGAACCAATACCAGATGAGTGCCACCTGCTCGCTTGAAGTCGAGAGCAGCGTCCACCCCTCTTCCTGCTGGGTCGAGATGGAAATGGTTGTCCAAGATTGGACCTTCCCACCTTCCATCCTTGACGGTCATCTGACCACCTCAGGAATCATCGGAGTCTATGTCAATCGCCTCTTCGACGATCTGTTCCTCGACCTCTTCCATCTCGGGCTTCTCGTCCTTCACCAAGACATCAACGAACAGGCTCTCAGCGTCGAAGCGGGATCCCCAATGAGACGCAGCCATCTTGACTAGATTCTTCGAACGTGCTCCCAGTGCGACACCACGACCATTGGAGAAGAAGAGCAGTTCCATTCCATGGTTAGAGTCGTCTATCCTCAGCGCTTCCAAACGAGAATCCATCTCGAACTCCGGGTAGAACTCCTGCACCTTGTCAATCCTAAGTGGATCACCGTAGTCGAAGGTAGCGATTAGTGGCCCCCTCTCGGCAGTAATACCCTCGTCCGACCTACCTAACCTCAAGGACATCTCGCGAGCCGCTGAACGAGCAATCTCACCACGGTTAGTACCGTGCACGGTAAGTCTACCCTCAGCGTCGACCAGTAGTGTCGCGCGGGGATTCTTGAGAGCGAGTATGACATACTTGCCGGAGCGCTTGCCACCGAGTTGATCGACGACCTCATCTTGGCCGAAAGGCTCGGGAGCGGAGTATCGCATCAACTGGTTCTCGACCTTGACTGATACAGCAGAACGTCGTCCCATCACTGAACCTCCTTGTTGCTCTCCAAGGGCTCTACCTTGCCACCTTTCTTGAGAGTTGCGAGTATCTCTGGCACCCAATCCTGGATGATTGGGACAATCATTAGGGGATCTTTCTTCTGTTCCCTGAGATCTGCTAATGCGCCGCGAAGTCTACCAATCAAGCGCTCGTCCCTCTCTTCCCTCAACCCATTAGTCAGAGCTGCTTCCGAGAGACGCCACCAGGTGGCAGCGAGTCCAGCAATCAACGCTAGTGATTCGCTTGATTGCTTGATCTTGGGCTCAGTCACTTCTGGCTGAACCCGCTTCCATGTCTTCCTGAACCTACGTCGAGCAAATAGATGGCCGACCATCCTGAGGGGGCGGCTCGCTTCAATAGCAGAACGCTCCATCCAATCGAGCCACTCCTCGTCATCGACGCCGGGCTCAACGAAGTAGTATGGTAACCCAACCTTCTCAGCATAGTTGTAGAGACGACGGGGCTCGGGGTCTGGGAAGCGTCCTACTTGGACATCATCAATCATCTCAAGACGTGAAAGCATCTTCGCCATGTCTCCTCCCCCCTGAAGTGCCATCACTCTGGACGCACCAGGACTGGATTTCTCCATCTCATCCTCCTGATCCCAAGATTCGACCTCTTCTTCATGGAGTAAGAAAGCGACCCCATCCCAATCATCCCTAGGCCTCAGACCTCGCGGATGGATGGTTGTGGGAAGGTAAGGGTAGAGACGAATAGTGCCCCCTTCCGGGTCGACCCAATCAACTGGTTTCCAAGGCCAGGACATTGGTGCTCACCCAAGTATAGACGAGTCCTTAGATAGATCACGGGTGATATTCTTCTGATGACTCTCAAGAGTACCGCCACCAATCTCCAGTAATTTCGCGTCTCTCCATAGTCTCTCAACGACATATTCACCGACATACCCGTATCCGCCCATTACCTGCATGGCGCGGTCGGCGATGTCCTTCGCCATGGTAGTGGCTACGAGTTTGATGCCATCGGAGTCAAGCCGCTGGCCACTACTGTCCAAATCCATCTTCCTCGCTGTGTCGTAGAGGTAGGAGTTCATCGCACGCATCTCGGCAAACGATTGCCCTATGTATCTCTGAATCTGACCGAAGTCCCTTATCGGCCGTCCAAATGCCTCCCTCTCACTAGCGTATCGATCCATCTCCTTGACACAGCGTCGAGCAATACCGAGGCTCATAGCGGCAAGGGTTAGACGCTCGAGTTCGAGGTTACGCATCATATGAATCATCGATTCACCCACTCCCCCCACCAAAGAGGTGGCTGGAACGACGCAGTCATCGTAGACCAATTCAGCGGTGTTAGAGCCGCGCATTCCGGTCTTGTCCATTATCTTCTGACCCAATGAAAAGCCTGGTGAGTCGGCATAGACCAAGAAGCTGGATATCTGTGACCTGCCCTTGGCATCGACTCCCGTCTTTGCGTAGGTCCAAACGACATCACAGGGCGTTCCATCCTCGTCGATGCAACCATTGGTAATCCACATCTTCCGGCCATTGATGACCCATGAACCATCATCTCGCTGAACGGCAGTCGTTTCCATGCCTAGTACATCTGTGCCCACGGCAGGCTCTGACATCGCCATCGCACCGACCCACTCACCACTACAGACCTTGGGGAGAATAGCCGATTTCTGCTCTTCACTCCCATTGCGAGCCAGGTTATTGACGAACAGCATGCTATGAGCGAGGTAAGCTAAACAGAAGCCAGGGTCGGAGTATGACAATTCCTCGTGGACGATGGCCGCTGCGAGAGCGTCCATATCGGCGCCACCGTAGTCAACAGGAGCGGTGATTCCCAAGAGACCCATCTCACCCATCGAACGAAACAATTCGAGGTTGAAACGCTCCTCGCGGTCGAAATCAAGCGCCTGTGGCTCTACCTCGGCTTCCACCCATGCACGAACCATCTCGCGTAGCATCGAGTGTTCCTCGGTAGGGTTGGTGATGTCCAACTCCTTCCAACCGACCATTGAGATCACCTCTACCTAAGGGGTTCAGTTGTTCTCTCTAACCCAGTCCTGTAGTTGTTGGATGGACCAACCCTGGTCGAAGTAACCCTGGATGGTCTCCTCGTCCCACTGAGGGAAGAGACGCTTTGCCCTATCCATCTTGGATTCGCCAGAACCGGGTGGGCCACTAGAGCGGCCAGGTGGACCTGCGGAACGTGTCATCGGCTGAACTGCCGAACCTTGAGGGAGGAAGTCACCGTCCTCAACGAAGAAGTCGTCATCTTCATCGTTCTCACGACCCATGAACATCAGAAGGCCGACTACCAAGGCAATCAGAACGATTACAACTCCAGCTACTCCACCTATCAGAGCCCAGTTCATACCCGCTTCTTGAGCAGAAGAGGCTCGAATGTGGAATGTCTCAGACTCTCCAAGTTCGTTGCCATTGGAATCATGAATCTTCATCTTGACCGAACTCACTGGGTCGGGGAAGGCATCGATAGGAACCCTGCACATCATGGTAACCTGAGGTGCCATTTCCTCGGCACAACTGTAAGTGAAGTTTCCAGTCTGCTGACCCTCGATGATGGTGAACACCTCGACCTCCAGTATTCCGGAATCGGTACCGTAGTTGACAACATTCAGCAGCAGTTCGAAGCCCTGACCCGCTGATGGCTGACCTGGAGAAATGTGAATCATGTCGATTCTGAACTCCGCTTCTTGGTACACCAAATCATACTCGCCGCCTTCTACCGCAGAACCAAACTGACCTGCGAGGGTCACACCGTTTCCTGCGGAGTCAGTGCCTGTCAACCAGAACCTGACCTCTACGCCATCCAAGTCAGATGGAAGGTCGCCAGCCGGCCATAGATCGACGCAACTGAGTGACGCTCTGTTGGGTGAAGCAATCAGGTCGACATCCATGTCTGCGCTGAGCCATGGTTCTGGGTAGGTGGACTTGTACTGACTCCAGTTGAGGTTCTCACGGAAGAACATCCAGTTGAGTTGGATGCTACCTTCCTCAAGT
>CAXFCF010000028.1:0-8786 GCA_964000875.1 uncultured Candidatus Poseidoniales archaeon | reverse complement strand
AGGGTTTCGCCCTTGGTTACCGAAGATGAGGCAAGTGCGCCGAGGTTGATGACATTGCCACCGAGTCTCTTCATCGCAGTCTCAAAAGACATCCTAGTTCTTGTCGAAGGTTCGAAGAACATGTTACCCAGCAACTTACCTTCCAAAAGTGGTTGATACACCTCACCTCTAGCCGCTGGAAGCAACCTTTCGGCTGCAGCAAGAAGGTCGAGAATCTCCTCGTTTGTCAAATCGTCCATGGTGATGAGGTCTGCTGCCATCGTCGCCGCCCAACAAGCCCCGGCGCGACACGGTATTAGCCATTCCGACCGCCTACGGCGGTCTCGCCTGAAGCCGAGTCCTTGATGAATGGGCAGTGAGTCGACGCCTCCATGCTAATCACGAGAACGCCTGTGCGCGTCTCGTTTTGCGGTGGTGGAACCGACCTCCCCGCATTCTATGAGAACCACCCCGATGGTGGACTCGTAACCTCAGTCGGCCTCTCCGCGTACATCTATGTCACTGTCAACCAGCGCTTCGATGACAGCGTACGAGTATCATACAGCAAGACGGAGATAGTCGACAATTTCGAGGATCTTGAACACGAATTGGTCAGGGAAGCGATGCGCCTCACCGGAGTTATTTCTGGCATCGAAATCACGACCATCGCCGACATCCCTGGAAAGGGAACCGGTCTCGGCTCCTCTTCGGCAGTCACGGTAGGTCTTCTTCACGCCCTACACAGATTCGCAGGGACCGAGGTTGATGCTGCTCGCTTAGCCGAAGAAGCATGCCACATCGAGATGGAGGTTCTCAACCAGACCTTAGGCAAACAGGACCAATATGCAGCAGCCTATGGGGGGCTCAACAGAATTTCGTTCGCCGCGGACGGAACGGTATCGGTAGAACCGGTCGACATTGACCTATCCGAATTTTCATCCTCATTCTGCCTGGTCTACACCGGCCAGACGAGACAGGCAGAGGCGATACTCAAGAAACAGAGTGAAGGCACCGCTTCGAAGATGGACCGACTAATAGCGATGAGAGCTCAGGCTGAGCAGGTATCCGAACTCATCCAAGCCAACGACTTGGGAACCATAGGGAGTCTCTTGGGTGAGGCTTGGGCGCTGAAGAAGGAGCTTGCTTCCGGAATCACCAACGAAGGAATCGACGAACTATACGAGCGATTGATGGATCTTGGTTGTACAGGAGGTAAATTGCTTGGAGCTGGCGGAGGGGGTTTCATCCTAGTCCAAACCCCGCCAGGAGTGCAGACCAAGATTTCGGAAACTCTTCCGAACAAAGTCATCCCACTTCTCCCCGACCTAGCTGGCTCGACCCTGCTGCTGGACGATCGGGAGGATTGAGCTTGACTTTCTCCCTCAGGGCTGTACTGGTTGTGGCCATCGTATCCACCATCTCGCTCTCCCAATCTCCTACGATTCTATTAGACCTAGGTGAAGATTCATCGTTGAGTGAAGCACCCGGGCTCGACCTGATAGTGACGGATAGCTCTGGCCTACCTGTATCGGGAGCTACCTACCAGGTGTTCGACGCTTGGACAGGAGTCACACTGGCTGGACCCGCTACCATGGACGACAGTCGTGAGTTAATCCACGAGGTACCTGATACTCCAGTCAGAATCCACCTCTTACACCAGAACTATGCTGGAGAGTGGGTGAATGAAGCCACTCCTTGGGATGAGTCGAAAACCGTGGTAATGAGTGGACTCGATTCCATCTTAACTGTACATGGGGAACAACTCGTATCAGCCACTATTAGCCTCGATGGCCACCTTGGCTCCTATTCAGCTCAGGGCAGCGGGGATTCGTTAACCACGAATATCCTACCAAATAGCACTGGCTGGATACACGCAGAGGGAGTCAATGGGAGCACCATCCAACGCTGGAGTGGCGAGACGACGGTGAATGTCTCTGTCAATGAAACAGTTCGTATCTTCGGCTGGGCTGATACAGCGAATCGAAGTGGTAGTCTGCGAATAGAACACATCGAGTCGGCCACTTGGTACCTCGAGGATTGGGAAGGCAGTATCGACTTCGAACTACCCATTGCTTCCGAGGGGGAATGGCGGATTTGGCGCCAGCATGACGGCGTGAGGTTAGGTGAAGCGATAATCGCCAACGGTAGCCAAGCGACGGATGTCAGCTCATTGATGGGTGAGTTGGTATCACTACCGCTGCGAGATGGAAGCGTAGCCATCGACTTCCTTGAAGAACCCATTCCAGGTGGTGAAACAAACCTCTCCTACCACGCCAATCGCACCCATGATCTGGATGACGGTACACACTTGTTGCCAGGACTTTCTGATGGCCTGACAATTCAGGTGGATAGATGGCTTGGTGACTCTGATGGCGAACTCAGCCAATCCGAGATCACTGCTTATTCCGACATGATGCTCGCCTATTCATGGAACAGGATTGACCATGTGATGCGAATCGATGGAGAGGATATCAGGGGTAATGTCACGATTAGCGACTTCGAGTTGGACATAAACAACGGTACTGTGTCATGGAGTGAGAGTGCTGATCTAACCGCATTGACTGGACACAGTAGCTCTAACCACCTTTGGTTTCCAGTACGAGGTGACTCCTCGGAACAATTTCCAATCACAGTATACCTAGAAGGTGAATGGGAGGTTAGATACAGCCCCCAACTCTCACTTCTTACCGGTGAACCAGACTGGTTTGAGATGGATCGATCCATCTCCCCTACCGTTGGTACATGGACGGTCACCGTGGCTAAAAATCAAGTTCCCCTTGTCACCGCTGACTTAGTCAATAGGTCAGGACTCTCGATACCTCTTACCCAAGAAATTACTCTGGACGGAATCTGCTCCGACTCCGGAATCGGTTCCCACGATTACTTATGGATGATCAAATTAGATGGCCAAGAGATTCTGAACAGCACAGAGCAAACCATCTCATTTACTCCAGAGGAAATCGGATTCTCACATGGAGAAATATTGAACACCACTGTGTCATGTATTGATTGGGCGAGCGAAACGGCGTATTGGGACATCGAGTATTATGTCGATGGTGAAGCACCATCTGCCGAGTTCAACGCCATCATCGAAGCACACGAAGTTGAACCATATACGGTCAACCTCTCTGACGACTTCTCTATCCCTGCAGGACACGACCTACGACTATCGGCAGCTACCTGGGACGACTCAGGGGTACCTGTCACCATCGAATGGCGTTCGAACAAGTCTGCCGGATGGATGCACGGTGGATTCGACTTCGTCGACTCGTTCGATCAGGGCGATGATGTCAATTGGCTACACATGACTGTTGAAGAGAGGCACATGCAGCGACAACCTACCATCTACTCACTGAATGTCACAGTCACTGACCAAGCTGGAAACCAATTATTCCGCGAGTGGAATGTGACCGTACTCGACAACTCTGGCCCTCGTATAACCGCCGAGATGTTAGTCTATGAAACTCCTATCGGACCTCTGAATCCAGCCCGCCCAGATTCTGAAGTCATCCTCAATCTAACCCGCTCGTTCGATGACATCGATGCGGTAGAATTGACCACCTGGTCACTGTTTGTAGATGGTGTTGCAATATACAACAACAGGGCTTGGGAAGAGGCGCGAATCACTACTTTGCCATCCTTAGATCCTGGCGAGCATGAGATTCGAATCGTCGCCAAGGACAGTGCCGGTAACGAGAGGGAGCACATCGCCAATCCAATTTACCAAGTACAATCCTCAGCATTGGTGGTGGGAGTCGAAGCAATAAGCAATGAAGGAGCAGTGACGGGAGAACCAGGACGATTCGTGGTTAAGGTTCAAAACGAAGGCGGAGGAAAAGCGACGGTGGAAGTTTGCTTGGGAGACGAATGCTCAGGCTTGAAGACAATCAACGAAGGAGAGTTAGGGAACCCAGCCGAGTTGATTATCTTCCTTGAAATCGAAACAATGCCTACCGGTCAGGTCGACCTCACTGTGGAATGGGAAGACACATCTACGCAAGTCGGTGACACCTTCACAATCAAGGCAAATGGAGCTGCGCAATCAGGGTGGGACAGCGACTGGAATCCTCTGATTATCATCCTCGCAATTGTAGGTATACTCGCTTGGTTGTTGCGCGGTGGGTCGAAGGAAAAAGCGCCTTTCTAAGGCAAACTTGACTCAGGTACGTTCTTCATCGACCAGCCGACAGGCTGGGGGTGAGATGGGATCTATGGAGGTGGAGGAACAACACCGGATAGCCGTCGCCGCCCAGAGGAACCGGGTCGAGACACTGGGGGTTTTTTCGGCACTTCTGCTTGTACTAACTTCCGCTTGGTACGCATGGCCGGGATTTCAAGGATCAGTTGAGTTCCTTCCTCGCCTAGGGCCTTCGCTCGTGCTTCTAGCCCTAGCTTTAGCAATTCAGGACTTCGTCGACTACGGATCGAAACATCGGTCTCGACTCGGCGCTATAGCAACTGTCGCGTGGGCGCCTTTAATCGTGTTCTCCATAACTTCTACCTCATCTGGAGATTCGTCTCAATCCATAGGGGCAGCTCTAGTCGCTCTGTTCGCATTGACTTGCCTCTACTACTCCAAACAGACCCTCAAGGGAAACTTGCGAGTAATGAGGTATCGTGGTATCATGTCGGTGGCAGGCGCCTCAACAGCAATGGCACTCACAATCGCATCCGAACCTGAACAATGGACTCTAGGTGTCGGTTTAGCCATAGCGATTTGTGCGTTAATTGATGCAGGGAGAGACATCTTCGGCAATGATGCCGACAAGGAAGCGAGGAAGCGATTCAAGTCGGAGAGGGATGACTTAGAGGTAAGCATACTTCAACTGAGAGCTGACGGTGTACAGGTCGACCAAGCTGCATCACTGTTGCAGACCGCCACCGAGATCGGCTACACCGACCCGAAAGAGGGGAGCCATCTAGTAACACTCGCAAAAGAGGATATTGAACGAACCATCGCATTGTCACAGGATATATCCGCAATCAAAGAGGATGCTGCAAAGACCGTAGCCGAGGCCGATAACATCGCACCAACAGCCAGGCGACCCGCTAGAACCATGCTGGCCGGTGAGAGGGAAGCAGAACTGGGTTCCTTGCGCGAGGCGGAACTACTCTACCGCAAGGCGAAGAAGCACGCCTCGGAAATAGTCGAATATTGGCGCACCGCCGAGGAAGCTATCGCAGAAGCGAAGCGGCAACTCTCCGGAAAAGATGGTACTCGATTTGAAGAACTCCACAATCTGGTAAGGGAAGCGGAGAAGGCGATGGAGAAAGAAGCGCCAGCACAGGCGCTGGAGCTTGTCTCAGCCATCCCAAACCAACTGTCTGCACTTACGGAAGCAGGTGAGGGAGCTGCTGAGGCAATCGCAGAGGTAGCCGATGCTATCGAAGCGGCCGAGGGAATCGATGACGCGGACTTCCAAGAAAGACTAGCCAAAGCCAAGGAGGCTCTAGATGAGGGAGACTCCTCTTTAGCGCGTGGAACCGCTGACTCACTACTACGCGAGATTAAGCGTGAATCAGAAGCAATGGTAGAGGTGCAAAAGGCGATACGGCAACGAAAGAAGTTGCAGAGTCGTTGGTCAAAGCGAAATGACGCCTCAGAGTGGGAAGATAGGTTGGAAGCGGTTCGTGCCGCAGCCAAGCGCAAGCAGTGGTCGCACGCAGCCACGCTACTCGAACGACTAACGAAGGATTTGGACATGGCCAACGCCGAAGTATCTGAAGCGAGAGAACTGTTTGATTTCTTGGCGGACGAATGGCGAACTCTCAGAGAGAGGCTGGAAAAGAGTGGCATCAAGGTAGATGATGCTGGAAGGGTCGCCTGTGAAGGCGCTATCGGAACCGCCCGTGAAGCGCTGGACTCAGGGGATGCGGAGGCGTGTCTGGTAGCACTTGGCGAAGCCGACGGACTGATGGAAGATCTCCGCCGACGCGCCTGAAGAATTGATATACCGGCGCTTCAGAATTGGATTCGATCGGAACCATCCCTGGTGGTTCGGTCATGGGCGATTGCCTATGGTAAGCGAGAAGACATTGAAACAATGGAAAGCGTGGTTCGTTGAAGAACGTGGAGTGGAACCAACCATCGCTAATGGGCTAGGAAGAGATGTTGCCGATAACGAGAATTTGCAGAGACTATGGTTGTCCTCAGATGGTAAGCCGGAACCCGGAATCCCTCCTGTCCGCGGCAAGGTCTGGTTCGGCCGTGGTAAGGGAAGGAAACCCTCGAGAGGGCTCCTACTGCTATGTGGAGAAGAGGTGTCTCCACTGGTGCTGACACTACCGAATAGAGGGAAGCAAGATGGAGGGCGCGATGGTTCTTCGAAGCCGAAGTCAGCCCCTCTCAAGCCTCCTTTCCAATGGCGATGCAGGCGCTGTGGAGAGGGATTCACCGCCTACAATCCGAAGATTCACTGCGGACGCAGTCCGCGACAGTTGGCTCCTGTATCCGAAGAAGGAAAGGCGTGGTTTGAGTCTTATTTGTCTAAGACAGAGTGGAAGTATGTTCCACACCAAGAAGCGGTTGGGAAGTTGGACTACATCCTCAACGATGCTGAGGCGAACGAGGTTGTCAACAAGGCGGGAGAGTCGTTAGAAGCGATTCTCCAAGGTGCTGATTTACAAGTGCCCGAACACTTCGAGTTGTACAATGTGCAGACGGACAATCTGAGGGTCTCTGACCTGAAAGAGAGGTCGAAGTTCGCATCAGTTCTGAAGAAGATTGTAGGGTGGAGGAAACGCAAGATGAAACCAAAGCGATCCGCTCCTCTAGGTGACATAGAAAAGGGACATATCTTCGATGAATTACTGACTAACACCTTCTCTAATTTGAATACTGACTCATGGTCTAAGGGGAGTCGTGTATCGTTCCACTCTGATGAGTTAGGAGTAACGGTTGCCGGAACCCCTGACCTCGGATTCATGGGAATCCCTGTAGAGACCAAGACTAGCAACATCCTACCTTGCGACCCAGATGTGTCGAAGAAGATGCGAATGTTTCGGAAAAAATGGCATCACAACTACACCAAACAGGTTGCTCTCTACCTACAGGGCAGTGAGAACGATTGGATGATGCTACTAATCATCTCACGTACCACCGGTTCGTTCACCGTAGTTCCTATGACTGACGGAGCAATATATCCACTACGCGATGAGTGGCGCAGTTGGTTAGAGGATAGTAAAATCGCTGAGGGACTTGAAGCCTACAAGCGAGACTTGGCCGAAGAGGAATGATTCACTCGGAAGGAACCAATCCCTGTTCTGCTGACCGTGTCTCGACCTCTTGGGAAATACCGCTGACGAAGTCTGACAGAGAGACTCCTTGTACTTGGCTTCCAGAGCGATCCCTAATGCTCACCGTACCGCCGGCTGCTTCTTCATCTCCAAGGATTAACATGTAAGACGGTTGCATCTGACGATGGACACGAATCTTCTTGCCGATGGTGTTGTCGCTGTCGTCTAACTCTACGCGAATGCCAGCCGCCTTCAGTGAGTCGATAACCCCGTTAGCGTAATCCCTATGCTTTTCAGAAATCGTGAGGACATGAACCTGAGTAGGCGACAGCCAAGTTGGGAACCTACCTGCGAAGTGCTCTATGAGGACGCCACAAAATCTCTCCATGCTTCCGAAAGGTGCTCTGTGAATCATCACTGGGCGATGCTTCTCACCATCGGCTCCAGTGTAGGTTAAATCGAACCTCTCGGGGAGATTGTAGTCTACCTGTACAGTCCCGAGCTGCCATTCACGGCCAAGGACATCACGGACTACGAAGTCAATCTTTGGACCATAGAAAGCAGCCTCGCCTGGCTCTTCTGTGAACGGTACACCGAGGCTGGCGGCAGCCGAACGGCACGCCTCTTCCGCCTTGTCCCACTTCTCCGGTTCACCAACATACTTCGACGAGTCTTGATCGCGGAGACCGACACGGACGCGGTAGTCGTGCATTCCGAGCGTAGCGAATATCACCTGAACCAATTCGATGCAACCCAATACTTCGGAAGCAATCTGGCCTTCGGTCACGAAGAGATGTGCGTCGTCCTGAGTGAACCCGCGTACTCGCGTCATGCCCGATATTTCACCAGATTGTTCCCAACGGTAGACTGTGCCGAACTCAGCCAGACGAAGTGGCAAATCGCGGTAGGACATCGGTTGAGAGGCAAATAGGCGAATGTGGTGAGGACAGTTCATCGGTTTGAGGAGATAACCATCGATGTCACCCTCGCTCATCATGTTAGAAAGTTCGGAGCAGGAACAACCCTCGTCAGCCAGCTTAGACATCAAGTCTCGCTCAACTAATGGAGGATACTGACTATCTTGGTAGTATGGGAAGTGCCCACTTGTTCGGTAGAGATCCAACTTACCGATGTGAGGAGTGAACACCTGTTGATACCCTTGTCTGCGAAGATGCTCACCGATGAAGTCCTGCAAATTCTGACGAACGACACTACCGCGAGGAGTCCAGAGAACAAGACCCTGGCCGACCATCTCGTCAACATGGAATAGCCGAAGATCCTTGCCCAACTTCCTGTGATCTCTCTTCGCCGCCTCCCTAAGTAGGGTCTCCCTAGCCTGAAGATCCTGTTTGTTTGCGTAACACATACCGTAGATTCTTACCAAATGCTCACGCGAGGAGTCAGCGCGCCAAAAGGCAGTCGAGGTGCTAGTCAACTTGAACCAACGCAGGTAAGCGGTAGATGGTACATGGGGGCCGCGACATAGGTCCACAAAATCGCCCTGTCTGTAAACCGAAGAGCCGGAACCATCTTCCAACTTGTCATCCATAATTTCCAATTTGAACGGATTT
>CAXFCF010000027.1:0-9040 GCA_964000875.1 uncultured Candidatus Poseidoniales archaeon | reverse complement strand
TTAGCGCTTTCTCATCCTAAGTGGCGCTCCGCATCTATCGCATGAGCCGTGACTCCCTTTCCTATCACTCGCATCAGTTTCTCGCGAATCTAACTCCACCTTGCATCCGCTGCAGACGAGTTTCCACTCCCACTGTGCATCGATACCGGTGGTTTTCACCGTCTCGTATACTAGCCCAGCAGATTTACAGCAATTCTGCAGACGGTAGTCGTCCGTGACCAATGGGAGGCCGGACTCCATAGCTAGCGCTAACAAATCGAGGTCGACAGGTGAAAGGCCTGCTAGATCCCCAGTCCCCCTCGCACATTCAGTGGCTAGGGACAAAGATTCAGCAGAAGGAGATAACCACTGAATTTCGGCTACCTCAAACTCGATGAGACGCTCTGGCGCCAATGCCTCGACCTCATGCCTCTGCGAATGAGCTACTAGACCACGCAAAGATAGGAGCGGCAGATGGAGCAGAGCAGCAGTGTCCAACACCCGCATGGCCGGTTCTCGCATCCCGTCTCAATGAGGCTACCGGTCGACGGTGGGGCAGAAGGTTGATGCGCGCATCCATCAGCGAAGAGGCATGAGTGGCTGGAGTGAGTTCCAAACCAGCGCGTTGGAGTGGTTCTCCGAGATGGGACTCGCTGGCCTCGGTCTTCTCTCATTCACCGAGGCGTTCCTTCAACCAGTACCGCCCGATGCTCTGGTCATTCCAATGGCAGCTGCTACCTCAGACCCCATTCGACTTATCTCAATCTTCGTGGTTGTGACCTTAAGCAGTGTGCTTGGATCCCTAGTGGCATGGTGGATGGGCGACAGATTCGGGCAACCCCTCCTTGAGCGATTCGCAAGTGAGAAATCGGTGGGGAAATTCAATGCCCTAGTCACGAGATATGGCACCCTTGGAATCTTCATCGCAGCCTTCTCACCGATTCCGTACAAAGTACTCGGGTGGTGTGCAGGGATTGGCAAAATGGAGCACAGATCATTCCTCCTAGCTGGATTAGTTGGCAGATCACTACGCTTCGGCATCGAAGTAGCGGTCATTGGCCTCTATGGTGAACAGGTTCTCGACTTCCTATTGGGGCCAGGATTCATGCTCGCCACACTGACTGGCGCCCTGATGGCCTACCCTGCATGGCGATGGTGGGACTCCTTAGAGGTGCCAGAGATTGAGGAATAGGCACCGATTCGGTTATGCACCATACCCCTCCCCAGCGGCTTGCGGCTCGTATGGTGTAGTCCGGCCCATCATCTCGCCCTTTCGAGGCGATCACCCGGGTTCAAATCCCGGTACGAGCACCAGCATCGCTCCTATCGAGCGTTTTAGGCCTATTTACAGAGGTTATCGACCATTGCTTCGATGGTCTCTGGATTCACTTCCTTGTTCTTGCCAGAAGTTAGTGCTCGACCCATGACATCTGCACCGATGTAAGAGAACATGCTTCTCATTGCCATGATGACATGAGCGCCGCCACCACCGCTGTGCGTAGCCAAACCAACTGGTTTGCCAGTACACATCGTTCGGAAGTTCTGCCAATCGCGAGAAAGCCAAGCGATTGCATTGTTCAATGTTGGAGGCATTGAACCATTGTATTCGGGGGCGACAACAATCCAAGCATCGGCGTCAATCATCTGCTGTGTCAATTCAGAGACATCTGCAGCTTGGCTTAAATCGGACGAGCGTGCGATTGTGAACATAGGTAGATCCATCGATGCCAAGTCTACAACATCAGCCTCGTGTCCCTTGTCCCTTGCAACACCTGCGAACCTCTCTGCCAATTCTAGGTTAGTGCCAGAAGTAGCGGTAATCATCAGAAACTTGGCCATGGATGGCCGAGGGGCTTTACATACTTCAACCGAATGAAAGGCGCTTGCCAAAAAATACCAGCCCGAATGACCGTAAATCATGGGTATCTTTCACTCCCTCCGAGGAATGAGGGAGATGGCGGAGGGAAGCAAACCAAGGTTCGCGTTCTTGCTCCTAAAGGAGCACCCATATGGCAGAGAGATGCTTAGACAAATCATTTCAGAGGGATTCATCCCAGACATCGTGGTTACCGAGGACTCGGCTATCGGCGACGAAGAGCGGGAGAAATTCCTCAAGAGAATAGAGGGCAATCCCATCGCCCCCACTATCATTGAACAACTGGCTTTGCTGGCCGAGAATGGCATAGAAGTAGCACACATCGAGGTACCCATCCACAACTCGGAAGAGGTGATGCCGCACATACGCGACATGGATCTCGACCTCGTGGTGTTCGGCGGAACCAGAATTATACGAGGTGATATCCTTGACTTCCCTAAGGATGGCGTTGTGAACAGCCACCCTGGTCTGCTCCCTGACTGCCGCGGATCGGCCAGCCCCGCTTGGTCAGTTTACCATGATATCCCGATAGGTTCCTCGACGCACTTCTGTGACAACGGCATCGACACCGGAGAACTACTGTTGCGTCGAGAGGTTCCCGTGACTCGGGGGATGACCTATGAGGATCTATGCTACGAAACACTGGTACTTGCAGGTGTCCTCATGAAGGAAGCACTGATGGCGTATGAAGCAAACGAGTGGGCTCAGATGCGTCGACCACAAGGTGAAAGCGAACACCCCACCTTCCGCAATGCACCCGAAGAGGTGCTGGAAGTGGTCTACCAGAAATTGGCCGACCAAACCTATGCCCACTATGTCGATTGAGGTGAAATAAATGGAATTCAAACAAGCAATAGCAAATGATGCACTTGCAGGGAGACACGCCATCGTATGTGGCGCCTCCGCTGGTATTGGAAAAGAGACGGCGCTGGCGTTCGCTGCAGCAGGCGCCGAGTTGACTTTGATTAGCAGATCTGCTGATAAGTTAGCAGAAGTCGCCAATGCATGTCGCAACTCAGGAGCAATGTTGGTTCACATCCTCCCCATAGATCTTGAAAACGGGATGTCAATTGATGCCCTGATTCCAAATCATCTTGCGGAAGTTGGGGGAGCTCAAATTCTGATCAATAACGCCGCCGGGCCTCCTTCGGGCTCTCTCTTGGAAGCGACGGATGATGATTTCCTCAAACCTCTAAGACGCCACTTGTTTGCAGCTCAGAGGATGGTCCGCCACTGCTTACCGGGAATGGTAGAGGCTGGATACGGGAGGATAGTCAATGTCATCTCCACTTCAGTCAGAGAACCAATTCCGAACCTCGGAGTCTCCAATACAGTACGGGGTGCGATGGCTGGGTGGTCCAAGACTCTCTCATCTGAGTTGCCCGAATGCGTGACAATCAACAATGTTCTTCCTGGCTTCACTGACACCGGGAGGCTCGATTCACTTGCTAATCAAATAGCAGAGAAGAGAGGAGTCACCCCTAACGAGGTTCGGGAGACTTGGCTAAGCGGAGTCCCGGCAGGGCGCCTGATTGAGCCATCAGAGACTGCCGCCGCAATTGCATTCCTCTGTAGTGAACCGGGTGGCGCCATCCGTGGCGTATCACTCGCCGTCGATGGCGGCAGAATGCGATCAATCTGAGGTGTTTGCTTGGAGTTCGATGTCTTCTTCTCGATTAGTCAGACCCCGGACTCAACCGGCTTCTGTCCCGATGAACAGACTATGTTAGCCAACTATCTACAACAGCTGAAACTTGCCGACGATTTGGGCTACGGTGTGGCATGGCTCGCCCAAGCTCACCTGTCGACCGAAGTACAGAAGCGCAATCGTAACCCTGTCATACCGCATTGGGAAGGTGAGGTTGGATTATGCACCGATTTCTTCCAACTTGCCAACCTGTCGATGAATGAAACCAATCAAATCGAAGTGGGCTCGGCAGTCCTGTCAATTCTCGCCAATGGTGGGCCAATCGCGGTTGCCGAGCGTATCGGTAACTTCTGTGCGATACAGCAAGCGCGAGGGGATACACGCCGACTACATGTCGGATTCTCTGCCGGACGCTTCCAATTCATGGCAGCACCATACGGCATAGTTCCAAGAGACTCATTCGAGGAAGCCGCATGGCCTGCACTCCGAGGTCAGATTTTCTGGGAAGCATCAGAAATCATGCTCCGCCTACTCAACGGTGAAGCGTTTTCCTCCGAATCTGTTCGCAGGACTATTTTGACCCGCGCCAACTTTCGGAGCGACGAGGACTGGAAAGTTGTGCAAGATGCGGCTACTGTGCGCGACGAACTTACAACCGCTCCCGACGAAGTAGAGGTTGCTCGACGCTATGTCTTCGAGGAGATCAAGTGCATCCCACAAAACTGGGACAGAGGACTACTGAACTTAGTTCTTGGAAGCCATGAACCTACACTGCAGGTCGAGGTCAATAAATGGCGGCCAGTCCAAGTCTTCAACCTCTCCATCACACAGCCGGAGGTGATTGAGGCAACGCATGAGCGAATGCAGGAGTCTTACCACCCAGATGGTGGCGGCTGGGAACGCAGAATGATGCCTCGAACAGTTATGGTATTCCTCAACGAAGAAGAGGGACTCAGTTCCGAAGAGCGCTCTGCCGCAGCAAAGGAAGAGTCGCGCTCGACCCTCGCCTCCTACTGGAAGGCACTCGAGGGAACACTGGATCCGACAAAGGTAGAGCGGGCTGCCAACAACGCGGTCATAGGAAACTCAGAGGAAGTGGCAGCACAGATATGCGAAAGATTCCATCCAGAAGATAGGTTGATGCTCTGGTTCGACTTCTTCCGGCACGATTCGGAAAGGGTGTGTAGGGACATGCGTGCTTTCATGGACAAGGTCGTACCCCTAGTCAATGGAGGGAGGGGTGAATGAGCACACACAGGCCATCCTCGGTAGCCCCCGGTAAACCTGGCTCCGGCGTCTACCCTACTACTCCACTGGGAGAAGTACACGAAGGAATCCCCACCGGAAGGGATGTCGAATGGGAACCACTGGTCGACTTCAGACGTAACGAGGTGAGTGAAAACACCATCCATGGCGCAGTCGCTTGGGCGCATGGTAAGGAGGTCATCCACTCGTTTGGAGGAAATGTTCTCTGTTATGGTCGCTCGATGATGAAGCCACTGATGATGAAGACCTTTGCTGATGTGCTGGATAACGAGCTATCACGCGAACAGAAAGCGATAGCCTGCTCAAGTCACAACGGTGACACCGAGCATGTCTCGGCGGCACAATCCATACTCACCGAATCCGAGTGGGGTTTGATGCAATGCCCGCTTGATGTGCCTCTGATTCAGTTCGGCCGACAGGTAAGACGCCCCCGCCGATGGTACCACACCTGTTCCGGAGAGCACGCAGCGATACTCAAGGCTCTACGAATGATGGGAATCAACCGCGCTGGATACACCCTACCACAGGCAGACTGGTTTCCACTATACCTAGACGTACTCCGCACCTTCCTCGGTGACGAGGAGTGGCAACCGATGCGAGTTAGCAAGGATGGCTGCGGACTACCCACCGTTTCCAACACTGTCAACGAGTTGGCGGTAATGTTCGCTGGCCTAGCTGCTACTAAGGACGACGACTGGATATGGCAAGCAATGATTGACGAGCCAGATTTAGTTGGAGGATTCAACCGGCTTGATTCTACTATTCTCAAAGCAGGAAACGGAACCGTTCTTGCCAAGGAAGGCGCTGACGGCCTCCTAGGACTCTCGATTATTCATCCCGACTTCCCCAAAGGTTTGGGCGTAGTGGTCAAGATTGCTCACGGGTGGAACGCACAAGCAACATGGTATGTTGCACGGGCTGTGCTAGGAGTTCTCGGAATCGAGTTGAGGAATCCATACCCGTTGCACAGGCAGAAGGCATTCATTGTCCCGGGTGTAGTCCCCCCTAACAGATTGCCCAACCTTGAACAGGTGGTAACTTGGGATGAATGGGATCCTGACGACGACCGCTGGTACTACGACTGGCAGAAGTATTCCAAGGCGATGGCGAAGCCACATGTGCATTCGGGAGAGGGTCTACCTGAGTGAAGATGAGTGCTGCGACTCGGGTTGCAAACTGTGCTCTCCCGACCCTGAAGATAGCGATGTCATCGATCTATTGAACTACATCGCAGGAGATTTCAGGGGTTCCAATTGTGCCCACTGGATGAACGACCTTTCACCTGCTACTGGTGAGAGGATTGCGCGTGTCCCTTGTTCCGACCACACCGATGTCGATGCTGCGGTCGAGGCGGCAAGGGAAGCATTGCCAGATTGGGCAGCACTGAGCATAGATGAACGCGCTGCCTACCTCGATGCAATCGCTGACTCCCTAGAGGAGAGAAGCGAAGAGATTGCTCAACTCGAATCACTAGATACAGGAAAACCGATCTCTCTCGCGCGGGCAGTAGATGCAACAAGATCTGTCGCCAACTTCCGTTTCTTCGCCAACGAAGTAAGGGCTTTTGAGCCCGAGACCTTTGAGATGGCAGATGCTATCAACAAAGTTGTCTACAAGCCTGTGGGAGTCGCTGGACTGATTACGCCGTGGAATCTACCACTCTATCTTCTCTCTTGGAAAGTCGCACCTGCGCTAGCAATGGGAAACACAGTCGTATGCAAACCATCTGAGTTGACGCCGATGACAGCGAGCCTGTTGGCTGAGGTAATCGACGATATCGGCCTCCCCAAGGGGGTTTTCAACCTCGTACACGGTACCGGCCAGCACGCTGGAGCAGCTATTACATCACACCCTGGCATTGACCTAATCTCGTTCACTGGCGGCACTGCAACCGGTGCTCTTGTCACCAAGGCTGCCTCGTCAACCTTCAAGAAACTCAGTCTCGAACTTGGCGGCAAGAACGCTTCCATCGTGTTCGCCGACGCTGACCTCGACAAAACCGTATCAGAGGTAGCTCGAGCCGCCTTCCTTAACCAAGGTCAAATCTGTCTCTGTGGCTCGAGAATCCTCGTCGAAGAGGGAATTTACGATAATTTCGTCGAACGACTGCTTACACATGTCGAAGAGATGACCATCGGAGACCCTTCCGATACAGACACCGATCTAGGGGCGCTAATCTCGGCTGGCCATCTAGAAAAAGTGCGAGGTTATGTTGAACTCGCAAAGGAGGAGGGGGGCAACATCCTCATCGGTGGTGATACGCCTGACGGGATTCCAGAAGTGTTTGCAAACGGTAACTGGTTAGCGCCGACACTAATTGATGGACTCGAGCCCAGTTCTCGCTGTGCGACAGAGGAAATATTTGGGCCTGTCGCTACTATCCACCCTTTCGCCGACGAGGTAGAGGCTTTGGCCATAGCCAACGCTACAGACTACGGACTAGCCGGTAGTGTATGGACTTCTGACTTGGATAAGGGCGAGCGAATCGCTACCGGAATCGAAACCGGAATGATTTGGGTGAACACCTGGTTACACCGTGATCTGCGAGTCCCGTTCGGGGGAGTGAAACACTCTGGAGTGGGCAGAGAGGGCGGGCGCTGGAGCCTCTCGTTCTACTCACATGCAGTCAACATCTGCATTAAGCAAAACGAGTGACTGCGTCCAAAACGCAGCCCTAACAAGTAGGTTAAGCCTACTCGGCCTTACTTACATTGACTGCGCAGGGGCGACCGTCTGGAGACTCGCCAACTTCGTAGTTGACTGTGTCTCCTTCACCAATTTCACCCTCTACATCTGAATTGTGAACGAACAAGTCGTTCCCTTCTTCTCTCTCTATGAAGCCGAAGCCCTTTATTCGGTTGAACCATTTCACTGTACCCTGAGGCATAATTCCCCGTCGCCACGCTCATACTACTTGATTGAACTGCTAGTCAAGCATAGGATAAGTCGATTCAGAGGACATCCCCGCTTATCCACATCCCTGCCGGGGCAACCATCAAGACGGGAACCAATGCCGCCGAAAACATGGTGAGTCCATACTGGGTGATGATGGGAATCATCGTGGTCATGACTCCTGCTATCTGCTGGGCTTTCACTGCTCACAAACCCTCAATTCGCATACCATTGAGGGAAATGGGTCGAATGATTCACGACCAGCGTTATTACTTACACATAATCGGTTATCTCGTAATCATCACCTGGAAGAAAATTACCGATAATTTGAATGAACCAATCAAGGCGACAACCGGGCACTGGACCGACATAGTGTACGCGATAGAAGGAGAGTTCGTGCTCTGGGTACAACAAGCATTTGAGAACGATGCTCTGACTGCAGTCCTCAACTTCCACTACCTATTCATCTACCTATTCCTGATCTATGTGACTACCGTTTACTTCGCATACGCAGGGGAGCGAGATATGACCGACAAGGTCACTCTGAACTATCTGCTAATCTATGCCATAGCAGTTCCATACTACCTCTTTTTCAATGTCGAAGTGACCTCTTCGTGGATTGAGGGAATGAAGGCACTGCTATACCATGATGCAACCTACATGACATTTTATGTGACTCACGATCCACTAGACAACGCGGTTCCATCTCTGCATGTCGCCATCCCATTCGGAATCATCCTACTGAACTGGCTGCATGCCAAGGAGAAGGGAATCCGCCTACGCGACTGGGATCATTGGCGATACCATGTGTTCGTCTGTGCGAACACTATATTGTTCATCTTCGCTATACTCTATCTCGGAATTCACTGGGTGGTTGACATCCCTCTTGGGATAATCATCGGAGCGATTGGGGCACTATTCATCCACCATGTTCAACCAAGGCTCAGAAACGACCACGGGGGCACTTTCAAGGGTTTCAATAGTGGTAAGTGGCGAACCCACGGACTAGTTGAAGGTGCAATATGCTTGATTCTCCTTGCCGCAATCATGGGTGCAGTATCGACTCAAGAAACTCGTAACGAAGAAATCCCAAGTTACCGTTTGGGCCCAGGGGACACGACCTTCGACATCGTGCAGGAACTTGGGTACGAGGACAGCGTAGATATCGAAGTGATGAACATGAACCAAAATGGAGAGGTACATGTAACGATTGTCATCGCCCATGATGTCATCGAAGAGATGGATTCAGGCGAAATCGATTGGCAATCCATCAGCGATGTGTGGCCAGTTCGCGAATTAGCTGCGGGAGAGGATATCGACATAGTCGTCGACCAACCAAAGGTTTGGTACCTGATCATAATGCACAACCCCGGTGATGA
>CAXFCF010000026.1:0-9043 GCA_964000875.1 uncultured Candidatus Poseidoniales archaeon | reverse complement strand
TGGGCGTTGCGATGGCCAAGGATATTCCATGGATGAGGAAGCGATACGAGGAGTTGCAAGCTGGTAATCTGCAATGGGAACCTCCTATTTTGGAATCAGCCAACGAGCCGATATGTACGGTCGATGGCGAAGAGATGATCATGCTCTCGGCTAACAACTACCTCAACCTAACGACACATCCCAAGGTGGTCGAGGCATCCGTAGAAGCGTCGCGTAAATATGGTGCAGGTAGTGGTTCTGTTCGCGCTATAAGTGGAACCATGGACATCCACATAGAGGCAGAACGCAAGGTTGCCGAGTTCAAGGGCGTTGAGGCATCTTTGATCTATTCAGCTGGATATACTGCCAATGTCGGTTTGATTCCAACTCTGGTTAAGGGTAAGGATGATCTCATCATTTCAGATGAGTTGAACCATGGTTCGATTATCGACGGCGTCCGTTTGACAAAGGCGGCGCGTGCGGTCTATCCGCACAACGATGTAGGTGCGCTGGAGAGAATTCTGGAGGAGAACCCAGATGCGGATAGGAAGCTAATAATCACTGATGGGGTATTCTCGATGGACGGTGACGTGGCTCCTTTAGACGATATCACCGATGTTGCCGAAGAACATGGTGCGATGGTGTTCGTCGACGATTGCCATGGCGAAGGGGTTCTCGGCGAAGGTGGTAGAGGTATTGTCGACGAGTTCGGTCTTCAAGGAAGGGTTGACTTTGAGATAGGTTCGTTCTCCAAGGCTTTGGGTGTCCAAGGCGGTATCGTCGCAGGCTCCGAGCAGGTTCGTACCCACGCTTTGAATCACTCTAGATCATGGTTATTGAGTGGATCCCAACCACCTGGAGTAGCAGCATCTCAGAAGGCTGCGGTCGAGGTACTGATGTCTGAGCCAGAACACCATGCTAACCTATGGAGGAACACCGATACCTTCCGCAAAGAGATGGAATCGATGGGCTTCGATCTTGGGCTTTCAACAACCCCAATCATACCAGTAATGTGTGGTGAGAGTAAGCGAGCTAAAGATCTAACCAACGCTCTTCGAAGCCTCGGCGTGGTTGCTGGCGCAATCGTTTTCCCGATGGTCGCAAGAGATGCAGCTAGGGTACGCAACCAACTTTCGGCAGGCATTAGCGAATCACAGATGGATGATGTTTTGAGAGCCTATGATAAAGCAGGTAGGAAAGTTGGTTTGATCTAGTCAACCAAGGAGTTCACTGCATCTTCCAACTCCTTTTCTTGAGAGGATATAGCCATCGCTTCACCAAGAGGAGAGAACGGGTTCTCACCCTTCTCTAGCATGCAAAGCAATCGATATCTTGGTGCCCAAGAGAGGTGCACATAGATCAACCCTGGACATAGAATTAGAATCATAGAGAACAGCTCTGGAACTACGGCGACGATATCCATCCAAGTAGCCACAATTAGAGCGAGGCCGATGAATGGGGTGACGAATATCAGGACACGAGGTGGAGCGATAGGGTGCCTCGCCAGAACTTTGTTGACTAAGAAGGAAAAATGGCCGATGATAGCCATCACTAGACACGAGGTTGACGCCCAGATTATTAGTTCAGAACTCCACATTTCAGGTTCCCAGTTGTTTCGGTAGCCGAATGGTAGAACCATTGCCAGAGAGGCTAGAAAGCCGTAGAATGCAGCGACGAATGCAGGGTGACTCCAAGTCAGGCTCCACTCAGTGAATCGCTGTGAGAGAGTAGAGCCGAGCAATAGTCGACGCTGCTCCTCGCTTAGATCCTCCAATGTGGAGCGCCATTCAACCATGACTCTGGGATGGTGGTTCGACGAATCAACCTTCCCAGTGTAAAAATCACATCGCTATCTTTCTTTGGTCTCAGGTTCCAAGTCGAGTACCTTTTTTCCTTTCAGTGATCTAAGTAAAGCACCCGGTTTGGGTGTCAGTGACCCTTCAGTAGTCTCTCCCCATGTTCTCTCGGCTGGGTAGAAATCCTGTTTTTCCCTCGCCCTTGCCATTTCGATGGGATCCTCTTCGGTCATATCTCTCGCTTGTGCGTCTGCGTAGGCTAGGAACTGGTTGAGAATGGCTATCATCTTCTTCATCCAGTCATCATAATCGAACTTCCACCGAGCGACTACCTTACCGTCTGCGTCGCCGAGTCGAAGTATGGTCTCTCCTTCCTTCATTCCCTTGGATCCATAGATTCTCCTCTTTGGCTGGATTTTGCGCCACTCTTCATCTCCCCAAATCCACATCCAAGGTTCTGCATCCGAGTCACTCTCCCACAGAGGGTGGCCTGCGCCTATGATGACATGGTTCAATCTCTTACGTCTCATTTGCCTAGATCTGAGCAGGATTACAGTGATGGAAGCGAGGAGCACACTGACAAGAAGGGTGAACAAATTGACATCGCCTAACTTACCGAGTATTAGGAGTGCAATCCATCCGAGGAGGGAAGTAACGCAAATGATGGTTGCAGGCAATCCGTAGATTCCCCATTCGATGCTTCGCATGCCACGAGCATCGACCCACCGGTGGGTGCCCTCGGGCATTATCTCCAGCCTGCGAGCCTCCTCCATGAAATTGCCAAGTATACCTCCCCCATGAATCTCGCGTAGCGAGAATTCTCCAGCAACTGCGTCTAATCACCGCTGAGAGGGGGCGGGGTTCAAGAGGGGGTCGAGTGAGGAGCGTGTGGCGGATTGGCATGGCTGAACTTCCCAAGGGCGTCACCAAAGAGGTGCGTAGAGGCGGTTCGGGTATCCTTGAGCTCTTGTTAATTGACTTTGACAAAGCCTCCGATGATGGTTATCTGAGAGTCGAACGCCCAACCCAGCCGGTTTCTGTCGGCCAGTTGGTAATCATCGATGGAACTCCATCGATGTGCTTGTTCGAGTTCGATGAGTTGTTGATGGGTCAGCGTGCACTGGATGCTTTACGAGACTCTGCAGCTGAGGATGACTCTAGAATATCGGTTCACTCGGAGGTCGACTTCGCGCTAATTGCCGACCTTCACCCTGAAGCAAAGTTGCACATTGACGAGGAGGACTTCGCCACCGGTGAGAGAATGGAAGGGTGGATTGATACGGCCAGTGATAGATCTGATTGGTGGCGTCGCAAGCAGAATCGGGAATGGACTCAAGTCGAATCTTCGACGAACAAAGAGGATGTTGAAGCCGAGGAAGAAGCCGAAGAGGAGTTCCTCGATTATACCCCTGGTGAGGAGTTGGAAGCGGGTGGTGCGTACCTTCTAGATTCCGCAGACACCTCTGCATCGATTAAGGTAGCAGCTCATCTTGGGGTAATAGGCCATCCATTATTGGTCATATCCCGTACTCCACCGACACGCCTTGAGGATGAGTTCTCTATTCCAGTCAAGGTGTGCCGCTGGATGACCGAGCGTTCGGACACCGAACACCCAACGGTCAGACCCCAATTGGAGTCCATCGCTCTCTTGATTGAGGAGTTCCGGAGGGTTTCGACACGTGCAGTAGTTGTCCTCGATGGTATCGAATATCTGGGTGGTGTGCATGGATTCGACTCATTGATTGGCATGCTCCGCAATTTGGTTGATGGTTTCCAGACTTCAGACGATTTGATGCTGGTTCCAGCCGATATTTCGGTCTGGGAAGGTCAAGAGCGCTCCCTCTTGATGAGGGAGTTCGACCGCATCCCTCAGGAAAGGATGGAATCTTGGGCAGAGCGTCCATCAACGGTTGAAGGCCACGGTTTCTGCCAAGTGCAAGAAGGGGCTACGATTCCAGAACCTGAGGATTTGGATGTTGAGCAAGTCGCTTCAGCTGACTTCAAAGCGGCTGCCTCTAGATTGCTTACCGGTGATGATGTTCAATCTCCCTCAAATGACACCGAACCCTCAATGACATCGGAAAACATCCAAGCCTCATTCTCTGCTAAATCGATTATCGAGCAGATGAAGATAGAGGACGCTGATGCGCCCACTGTAGAATTGGCTACCCCGGCTACAGATACTGAGAATTCTGACTCTAACACAGAGGTGCAAAGTGACGAGTTACCGGAATGGGCTACTAAGAAGAGTGCCAACATGATGGAACAAAAGGAAACCACCATTCCTGTAGTTATTGATTCAGAGGCACAATCAGATCAGGAGCAGGAATTGGAAACTGATGATATTCCATCAGAAGCGGACGAGAAGGTGGAAGAAGATCCGGAGGTTCCCGAGGTGAAAGACCCCAAGCAACCGACTGTCAACCATCGTTCAGCACCAAGCAGGAAGGTACAGCCCGGGCGCGTTCCAGACAAGTTGGAATTCGAATCCGACTCGACTCGCTACGCAGCATCCAACAGCAAAACCATCGAGACTGAGTTGAACATACCAGGTTACGAGGCTCTGGATCCCGCTTTGACAGCCCTGAACTCCAATCGTGGGCAATATCGAGACCTACCTGATTGGGAGACCAATGAGGAAAGGGATTGGAAGGTGCTGCGTCTTCGCGAGATGCAAGAGGCTGTTGGCAGTTCTCGTTCGGTTAGTAAGAGGCTACGCGACGACGAGTCCCAGACCAGCGCCAGTCTTCACCTAAAGCAATGGAACGCGGCGGTTGACTCGGCTTCCACGATAGGCGAGTCATCGATGGAACCACTTGAGTTAGAGAAACCGATGGCCAGGGAGGCGGCAGTTAGGGCGCAGAAGGTTCGTACTTTGACCGAATTGCTGGCCTCTGGGGAGAGAGCCGCTCTATATGCAGATAGGGAGAAATCAATTTCCGATGCTGGTATCGATGTCGAGACACTTTCTAGGGTTCACGATCTTGCAGAGCGAGGCCATCCGATTAGGGAATTAGTCGAGAGGCTCGAAGCTAATAGGAAGGAAGGCAAGAGATTATTGAAGAAGATGGAATCGAATTCCAAGCTGGCTGAGAAGTTAATCAAGAAGATGAATATCTTGGAGGAGAAAGGTATCATCGATGGTAAAGTCTCCAAGAGGTATCGCAAAGATTTGGTCAATCTGAAGAAGGTGGAGAAGATTGAATCTCTTCTCAATGACTTGGGGTGACCATTTTCATACGAGTATGTTTGATAGACAAGAAGCATAGTAGACAACCCGAGGGATTCGTTTGGCCAATCGTACTCTTCTGCAGGAGCGGATAGAGAAGAGCAAGCGAATGTTGGGTGCTGAATCGACTGATTCGTCCAAGCCGAAACGGGTTTTACCCACTCCGTCACTCTCATCCTACATCGAAAGAGGCGTCAAGGAACAGGGTGATCTAGAGTTTGATGGCCCTTTCCTACTCTCCACGAAGAAAGCGGTGGAGAAGGTGACTGGTGGTTTTGGGGAAATCGTAGCAGAGAGAGTATCTCGGATGCGCTCAGGGTTTGAGTCCAGTGCCCCCATGATTGATATCGACTCTGCTGGTGAAGCAGTTGCTCTCGAAACTCCTGCTTGGTCAGAGTCTGCGGAGGATGTTTCTGACGGCTCACCTCAGTCGGCATGGCGTTCAGCGTTGGAAGAGGCTAGGTCAGGAATTCGGCCGGGTACTCCTGCGACCAATCTCGATGTACTTGCTGCAGAAGCAGCGGTCTCTGGCCCTTCATGGCCTCCACATCTTGCAATAACAGAGGGTTCTGGTTGGGTTGATTGGACACAGGGTTCGGGTAACAGGGTGGCAACCACCGCTGCTAAACAGATTGTGAGGGAACCAGGTGGTTCAATCAACCCACTTACGATATTCGGTACTTCTGGTGTCGGAAAGAGTACCTTGGCAAACCTCGCTGCGAGTTCAATTCTCGATAGGGATCCATCCCATCAGGTCAGGGTAATCAGGCCTTTGGATATGTCCGAGAGCACCACCTCTCCATGGAAGGACGGCGTAGCTCGTTGCTCTTGTTTACTTGTTGAAGACATTGATCAGATGTCGGCAACCGAATCCGCCGAATTGGCCACGATTATGGATTGGGCTCTAAACTTAGGAGTTCAGGTTATCATCACTAGCAGTAGTCTGCCTGATTCCGGTAGTTCATTGGCCTCAATTATTGACTCTGGGGTCAAGGTGGCCATCGAACCCCCTTCCATTCCCACCATGCTCTTGGATTTGAGGAATAAGGCACTGAGGCGTGGAATTGGCTTATCGGACGAACAACTCAGGGTAATCTGCAGTTCTGCCGATGGCGATTGGAGGAAGTGTGAGTCTGGCTTTGAGACTGTCGCGATATCCATTGATGCTGGCGCAGAGCCATTCGGCTCCGAGGACATTGAGAGGCTCTTAGCCGGTGAGTCACTTCCCATGCGTGGTGACGATGGTCTGTTCGCATGGGACGCCGAGGGAACTGGGAAGAGAATCGTACGCGAGGTTCTCGACGATGTGCTACCTAGGGAGGCGCACCCGAACATCGAGATAACCAGCTCCCTAGAATCTCGTGTTGATGAATATCAACCACCTGAACTCATGCCAGGAGACAGCGGTGATGCTGTCGATGCTCTAATTGAGCGACATCTTGGTCGTGAGAAGGAGGATTGGCAAGCCTCAAGAGAGAGAATCGAGATTGAAGGGATGCCGACCAACTTAGAGCAGCCAGAGCCGAGGACATCGAGCATAGAGACGCTAAGCGATGGCTTCCTAGATCGCTTGGAGTCACGGCTTCGAAGACACCAAGATGAGCTCTTTGGCCTTCACGATGAGATGGAGTCAATCGCTCACCAATTAGCAGGGGCTAGTTCACAGGAACTTGTCGAGATGGCGGATAGAATGATGGAAATAGATCGCAAACTCGCCAGAATTTCAAGGCTTCAAGCTGGCGAGTCAATATCTGATAGAGTCAAGCCGGAAAGGCCGTACAAGAAGCCGACCTTGGATGAGTATGTCCCCTCCGGAGAGTGGGATATTGACGAAGATTCGATAGATGTCTACGACCTTCTTGGAGAAGCAGCGGTTCTCCGTCCCATCCGCGTCCTAACTCCCGTCAACGAAGAGGAATGAGCCTGAATCCCTGTTCGGCGTGGAGATCTGCCTTCAGGTGTTCCTCTATGGTTTCCTTCGTGACGGTTTTAGCATCTTCATGGCCGATTCCGGGACAATTAGCCTTTGTCTTCTCCCAAGATCTTGCGTTAATCATGTTCTCCCTCCAAAAGGGGAAGGCGGAACATTGAGCAGGTTTCACTTCGTATATCGTGCATGCTTTCTCTCCGTCCAAGTATATGCAACGACCATCCTCTATCTTGGATTCAAGTACGAATCTACCATCGTATGTGGTTCGGCAATCTCTCTCCATCCATTCTCGCATAGGTAGTGAGAAATGCTCGGCGATTCGTGTCGCATCTTCCTCAGAAAGGTAGACGATTCCGCCAGGTTCGTCACAGCAGCGTCCACAATTTGGGAGGCAGGTGAATTCTACTCCTTTGCTCCACCATGGGTTACCTGAGAGGAAGGGTAGTTTGATTGAATCCGCCATAACTTCACATCCAGTTCGTTAAATGAATATCACTTGACAGTAGCCTTACGATTTCAATTATACACCTACTGACACCAGAGGCGTCGTCCTTATACCAATGAGGGTTTTGGGTCGAAATCCTGAGGGGAGGGAATACTTAGTGAGTGACAATGGTGAGGATAATTCTCTCTTCGTCATCGAAGAATCACATCTCGATTCAGGGCTTAGGGGAGTTCCCGTAGGGACTTGCCGAACATCCTTCGTAGACCCATACGATGGCGTTCACTATGTCGGTTATCCCATTGCCGACCTCGCTGACCAAGAACCCGAGGATGTAATTTTCCTACTGTACGAGAAGAGATTACCAAACGCCGAGGAGTCGAAGGCGTTCAAGGATGATTTAGCTAGGCGCGCCAATGCCATGGCTCCTGATGCTCTAGATTTACTGGCAACCCTCGGTCAAGGGCAGGGTCATCCGATGGATTGGCTCTCGATAGGAATTCATGCTCTAGGGATATCAGATACTACCGATGACCCACGTGAAGATGGTCTAAACCTCATCGCTAGGATGCCCATCCTTATGGCCACGATGTTCAGGATAAGAGGGGGTCGCGGTCTGCCTGCGAGCGAGAGCGACCCTTCGTTGGGGCTTGTGGGCAACTTTGTCAATCTTCTAGGGATGGAAGGCGAGGGCGCCGAACTGATGGCTCGTGTTGTTCGAGTCTTCTTGGTTCTCCATATGGATCATGGAGGAGGCAATCTTTCCACATTTTCAGGCAAGGCCGTGGCTTCTGGGCGAGCGTCTCTGTACGCTAGCATTGCCAGTGCGATGAATGCTCTTTCCGGCCCGCTTCACGGCCGTGCCAACCAAGCCTGCCTAGAGTTCGTCAAGAGCATAGGGACATCGGATCCTTCAGAGGTTGAGGATTTCGTTCGAGGTGAGTTGGCGGCCAAGCGACCAATCTACGGTTTTGGTCATGGTGTGTTACGCGCCGAGGATCCGAGGGCATCGATTCAAATTGCCCTTGGAGAGGAGGTCTGTCCGGATGATGAGAACTTCAAGATAGTCAAGACTCTGAGAGAGGTTGCTCCGAGAGTCCTTGGTGAGAACCCAAAGATCAGCAATCCAAACGCCAATGTAGATGTGGCCAGTGGTTCTTTGTTGAACGCTGTAGGATTCAAGAAACCAGAGTATTACACCACTTTCTTTGGTTGGGCAAGAGTAGTTGGAATCAGCGCACAGATTCTCGATGAGAGGAACTCTCGGGGAGGGAAGGGAGTACCAATTTATCGCCCCAAGTACATAGCCAAGGATCAACCAATCCGCCGACTCGAATGAGTCATAGTTGCTTCTTTGAGTGCTTGCTCATACCCGCACCTCTGTGGCCGATTATTCGCGGGACTTCCCATGGGACTGAGTTGGCAGTGGCGAGGTCTGCAAGTTCGTCGAGTGACTTTTCCCAATTCCACTTACTTCTCATCTGTGTCAATAAACTCCTCCTCTCGGAATCGTTCATTTCATGCCATGGTACTCCATCTCCTTTCGGCTCAGTCGCAGGCCGGGTATTTCTTGTCCTGCCGTCTGGAAGATGAGATATGGATGGATCTGCATCATCGGTCAAAGCGGTAAGTCCGGCATCCATGAGCATGCCTTCGTTTGTCAATCT
>CAXFCF010000025.1:0-9108 GCA_964000875.1 uncultured Candidatus Poseidoniales archaeon | reverse complement strand
AGAACTGAACAGAATATCATGATTCCAAACTCAGCCACTGCAAACGAGGTCTTCATCGAAATACCTACCTCGGATTCAATGCTACTTGCCCATATCGACTGGATGGCGATTGACAAAATGACATACAGACCACTGCTTGCTAGACCTACTTTGATTGCCAAGCGGCGCTTCATGCAAAACATGACTCCAGCAGCACCAATACCAATACCTGGCAACACAGTTGTGATACCTGCAATCAAATGGTAGCTCTTGGCTTGGAATGCTTTGTCCCACTCCTCAACTTCACTGGCGTTGGTCTCTATTCCTGCCAGAGAAAATGTTGTTGCCAACTGCTCGTAGTATACTGGTGACCGAGAAGCTGTGTGGGTGTATATCTCACCCAAACCAGTAGATATTAGCAACAGACTACCGAATATCATCAGGATTCCAATCGTTAGTGGAATGGAGTGGTTTGGCTTGATTGGTATCTCAGGCATCACCGGCTCGTCCGACATCACATCGTCTGGAACACCATCACTCATGCCATCGCCTCGGTGGTGAACTAACTTCAATCCTCGCCACAAGAGCGCAACGAATCAGCCAACTCTGTAGGTATGTTCCGCTTATCGAAGGAATCTAGGTCGACGCATACAGTAACTATGCGCGCCTTCCACACCAAATCACCACTTTGGTTGGTGAATCTGTATTGCCAGACACATGAGGAGGTGCCGACCTCCTCAATCCACAACTTGCAAGTCACATAGTCACCATATCGAAGTGGTGCAACGAAGTCAGCGTCCGAAGTCACCACAGGAAAGCCGAGGCGAAGGTCGAGAATCATCTGGGAGTATTCTACACCCCATATCTTCTCCCACGACTCTTCGAAGAACCTATGTGCGATATCGAAGAACTTCGGGTAATAGACAACATTGGCGAGGTCGACCATAGGGAAGTCAACCCTTCGTGTACTGATGTAAGCCACGATAGTGCGAGTAGCAAGGTGGATATCAACGAACCCATCGTTGGACAATGTACAGATATCGACTAGTACATCCGCTGTGTGATGCCGAGTAAGACGGTCGAGGCTTTCGAAGAGTTGGGTAGGCTACCCGCTCGCATCTTGGAGTTCCTTCTATCGGATCATAGCCTCGACCACATCGATGACGACACACCGTTTGAAGACAGGATTCGTCTGATGAAGCAAGCCGAGCGCCTCATCTGCCTCCGAGCAGCACTATACGGAGTACTGTGTGGTATAGGCGTCGTATGGGTGACATTCCTCGCCATGCCTTTGGAGCCAATCGATGTACGTGCTGACCTCAAGGCAAGCGCCCTCTACTTCACCATCGTCATCGGTTCCGGGGTAGTGCTTACGATGATTGAACTCGTGTTCATCTATATCGACACCATCAACACCGCTCGTTCGATGGCGATAATATCCGGCTTGCGTCCATCAGTAGTCACCGACGACGAAGCCACAGATGAGTTGATTCTATCACTAATGTATGCAGGACTCAAGGCTCCCAACCCCAAAGAGCCTCTATTTGGAATAGACCCGCGTGAGAGAACCAATCGGTTCCTCCTAATGGTAGGTATGGCCGCTCACAAGTCACGTGTCGCTATTTCGAGAATCATCCTCAAGGCTCTATACCGTAGGATAATTGTCAGAGTGGGAGGCAGGACTGCCTCAAGAGCAGTCGTTGAAACTGCTTCCATACCAGTATTCGCCTTCTGGAACTTCCTCGTAGTTCGTCAAGTGATGCGAGAGATCAGAATTCGATCAACGGTTCCGCTGCTGATGGATGAGTTAGTGAGAGAGATTGCACCAAACGGATTCAACACTTTGGAAGATAAGGAAAAGAGAGCCGTCATACTGGCAATCAAGGCACAAGTTACCAGAGTTCACGACTTCCATCCCAATGTCAAGCTGTTACTGGAACGACTAACAGGTTCCACAGAGGTTTCGAGAGGATACGAGGAACACGCAGTACTAGAGGATCTGGAGGATGTCTTTGAGAGGATGGACGCCACCGAGAGGGAGACCGCAATCAAGGCGTTCGCCATCGCCTGTGGTATTGACGGGCGAATCAAGAGGGCGCACAGGAAAATGGCGCACAAACTAGCCAAGGGTCACCCCTTGTTTGGAGCAAGCGTACTCAAAAGGTGGCGTGGATACATGCTCGATGGTAAGAACAAGCCAGCCTAAGGCCAATTCTGAAAATAAGCGGACCCACCGCGATTCGAACACGGGTTTGAGGCTCCGCAAGCCCCAGTGATATCCAGGCTACACCATGGGTCCAGTGTGCCGCCGACCTGAATGCTCGATTTAACCCCGACGGATAGTGCTCCCAACCACTCCCCGAGAAGGAGACCGGAAGGAGGGAGTGGTTGAGAGCGAGTGAAAGTGAGTTAAGAGAGAGCGTAGACTCTCTTTCCTGTAGCCGTATCCTGACTCCAGAGTATCTCCTTGCAATAACGTGGGATGAAGAAACCAACTTTGCGGGGAGTGAGCCCATGGTTCTTCATGCGTCTATCATTCGATAGTGCCGCGACTATCTCGCTGGCTGTGCAATTGGGGTTTCCACCTACATAGTCCACAATCTCATACTTGAGACGATTCAACCTTGCTTCTTTTTGACTACCAACACCTGACATCAAGACGATTACCGTGCCCGACCCTATTGAATCAGGTGTGGGATACCCCGGGGGTTCCTCACATCAGGGGGATTACGGTCTTCCATGTCGCCTCAGCCAACTTCTTAGCGCGACTGTCTGCAGGTAACGGGTGAACATCGATCAAAGTACCGTGCATTCCTCCTACAGTGAATCTAATCCTCAACTCTACGAAGCGATCCCTCTCTGCCGCCTCGAACGACTCTTCGTCCAACTCTTCGCTAGCGAACTCATCGGCGTATCCTTCATTGGTAATTCGCAGAACATTTCCGTCAAGAGAGGCTCTTGGCTTGAAGTCATGATCATCAGGATCACCCATCGCCACTCGAAGGTCGACAACAAGCCTGTCACGCACTCCGACCTTGGTAATCTCCATTGCCTCGACCATTGTTATCGACCCCTGCCAGCGGTTGTGGTTTGTCAAAGGTTCGCTCGTAGGGGTTTGCATCCCACGCTCTCACTCGAACACTTCTTGGATCCTAGGCTCAAGTAAGATGAACTCAATCACCAGCGTCCAATCGTTACCAGGGTCTGGATCGATGCCATCTACTAGGAAATCAGGGTCTGCCTGATCCGCTGTGACTTGCCAAGTCCAGTTGCCACGACCGAAACTCGCTTGTGAATCCTCTAGGACATAGGCCATCAGGTCGTCCTCATGATCTGCCTTGTACGTTTTCTCCTCGGGGGGTATAGGATTCATACCGGAGCGGTCGATGTACGCAGTAGGTGGTTTAGTGACATTCTCTTGGCGAGTCTTCTCCTCGGCGTCCCAACCACTACTAGGAACTGCGAGCTTGAGTGTGAAGTTGTCCTGTGGCATCTCATGAATCAGCATATCCATCTCAAGTGTCAAGGTCGCATTGACATCAATCAGTCTACCATCTACTCCCGGTATGTGAGTGATAGTCCATGACTTGCCCTGTTCTAAATTTCCTGACCACTCCTCGGTGATTCTGACTCGCTCCCAAGTGACCTTCCATGTCTTGGTACTGACATTGACTGCAAACGCTGCTTTATGTTCGGCACCCTTGTCATCGGTCACTGTCAGGGCGCCTTCGATGACTCCCGACTCGTTGATTAGAATCTCCATTGAATCTGAGGTGGAGTCTACATCGTTGCGAGGATCACCATCTTCATCGCTGTCAGAGTTGTAGTCAAGATCCCACGAGTAAGCAAGTACGCCTCCTTCGGGGTCATATGATCCGCTGCCATCGAGAATAATCGTCTCACCGACCTTGGCGAAGGCCGGGTAAAGTACATCACATACTGGCAATGAATTGACATTTATCGTCCAGCGAGCAGTGTCGGTACCACCCTGATCATTAGTTACGGTTACGACAACATCGAAAGAGCCGGGAGTCGAGAATACATGGTGTGTCAGACCCTGTGTGGTGGTAGCGTCCGAACCGTCGCCGAAGTCCCATGAATACTGCGTGATTATGGTGGCGTCAGGTGAAGTGGAGTCTCTGGCATCGAAATTTACAGCCTCGCCTACATTGATTTGATCGATGTCGACAGAAAGCGTTGCGGTTGGATCAGGAGGGCCTAATGGGCTAGTACAACCCGGTAGTGCTAGTGATGCTAGAAGCACCGTGACGAGTAGGAATGACTTGAGCGAAGAAAAGCATCCCATGCTACGCATGGGGGCTCTTCGACACTCTCCACTTAACACATTGACGCATCCATGAGAGGAAATATCACCCAACCAAGGTGCATTCGTCAAAGCGGAGTGTCATCTTCGTTGACTGGAACATCCACTCTTTCGTAGGCAGCCATGTCTTCGGCCAGAGATGTCGCAGAAACGAGGTGGTCATCAGCAGTCGCTATGTCTACCTCTTCACCAACCGCCATCGAGTAGTGGTCATCCATCGCTTCCTCTGTGAGAAGATCTTCTATCTCAGCCTCCTCTACATGATATTCGACCGGAACCGGCTCTGTTTCCTCTTCGACTGCAGCCTCTACCTCTGATTCGAGTTGCCCCAAAGCCGCATCGAGAGCTTCATCCCGATTGGAGGAATATCTCTCCGACAGACTTTCGGATACCGCTGCCTCTGTTTCTTCAAAGGTGGGTGGCGCAGGTTCCTCCCGCTGCTTACGGCCAAACATACGTGACAACCAACCCATGCGCCGCACAGTAGGTGGTATCGCATTAGAGTTCTTGACAGAGTCACACCATGCCACAAGTACAAACAGGGGTCTAGTCCCGCCTCACCTCTATGGCGTACGACCCACTGGCTGGATGCCGCGTTCTGGGGTTCGACTTGGAGACCACCGGGCTCCAATCGCGTACGCATCGAATAATTCAATTCGCGCTAGTAGGAAGTGACGAAGATGGAAATGCGATTAGGTTTGAATCATTGGTCAACCCACAACGAACCATTCCCAGTGATTCTACCCGAGTTCACGGTATTACCGACGACGACGTAAAGGATGCCGATACATTCCAGACATTCATAGACGACCTTGATGCACTGATGGAAGGAGCCGTTATTGTCGGACATAATGTCAAGGTTTTCGATTGGCCTTTCATAGGTGATGAGTACCTAAGATCTGGTAGGGAGCTTCCCACACCCAAAGCAATAGTCGACACACTCCAAGTGGCAAGGAAACTAAAGGTTCCACGGCCTCATACTTTGGGAGCCTTGTGCCACCGATTTGGCATTGATTTGGTAAACGCCCACGATGCTGGAGCCGACGCAGCCGCATCACTCCTCCTACTCTGGAAACTGATGGAATTCGACCCTGCGCCATTCAAACGACCACTGGAGGATATTCAAGTGTGGCTCAGTACAACCGCCGGAAACAATGACGAGTTGGGACCAGGGTATGATGACTTGGAACCGTTCGACGCAGATGGAAAAGTACGCGTGGGGCCTGATGGATTGCTAATCGTATTCGGCAAGCACAGGGGAAGGACTCTACAAGAGGTCATAGATATGGATCCTGGCTATCTAGATTGGATGTTATCTCCAAACGGGCCGTTCGACGAAGTGATTCGCTCTAAGTTAAGAGACCGACTCTCTAACTAAGCATCGCCGAGCAGAGGTTTCCACGGTAGAACATCACACCAATCACCCAGTCTCCAAGTTCCGCTGGAAACATTGACGCCTCCAAGGAATACTGGACCTTCCCAGGCGAGATCGATTACTTCCTTCAAACGCTCCAGAGCATAGCCTTCGAACACTACTCCCTTTTTCTGGCCAGAAGGAGCCAAGTTGCCATTCTCGTCAATCGGCATCATCCGTTCGACAAGGCCTACGGTACAATCGTCCTCCAATTTGTGAATCAACACAACCTCATCGCGGAACACGCCAGACTGAACCAATTCACCACTTGCCTTCGCAAGTAGCCATGATGGGCACCATGCCTTCCACTCACAGAAGCCACATGCATCTGAACTAGGAGTTGCTTCGAAAGGAGTGGAAGTCAACTGACTTGCCTCCCACGCCGCGAAGGCATCCGGGAGGACATCGGGGCCTGAAGCAGGGAACACTACAGAACCCTGTGAGTACCAAGCCTCGGCCTTAATTGGTGGATGATTCGGATTGTTAGTCGACAACAAATCTCGGTAGAGGCTCAATTGCCGGTTAACCGTGTCGTACAACTCATCCTTTGGAGGTCGACCTGTCTTCAAGTCGGCGACAATCCAACCTACAACATTGCCGTCTTCGTCACGGTCGGATATCAACAGGTCAAGTCTACCCATCACCCGACCACAGGTGGATCTAAGTGTGCCTTCAGCAGCAAGCACCATCTCCTGCACATCTCGCCAGGTACCTACGCTTACTTCTGATAGTGATACTGTCCCATGTCCAGCCTTGGCGAACAACAAGTTGAGGGAACCTATCAGCAACTTCTGTGCTTTCTCGAACTCCTCTTCCTTCCAGCGAGGGTGTCGTGGCGTCTTGAAGAAATTCTCGCGCTCCTGCTGCCACTTACCTGACAGGATGGTCTTAGCCGTCTTCGGCAACCATCCAACTTCGCTGTCTTCCCGTCCGGCTAAATCTAGGTTGCACAAATCCTCAACTGAGTCGTGGACAGCGGTACCAAGGGCTGCTGGCATCCCTGTTTTACGGGGTAAGCGCTGCCTCGATAACCAGAATTTACGAGGGCACGCCTCGAATGTATTCCACGAAGAAGGAGAGAGAGTATGTGGCCTCGGCTGCATCATGAATCACCCCCAGTGTCCCTTCAACACATACCGCCACACGCCCCAACCATTAATGACACCGGCGCTGACCACGCCTCATGAGCGACCTACCGATTGTCAAGGTGAAGGACACTGTTGATACAGCTGGAGCGATGGTTGTTTCCTGCTTTCCAACCGTCAGTATGGTGTCCAACATCGTTGCCCACTACCTAGTTGAGAGACTAGACCTCAAATTTGTAGGAGGAGTTCGAGACAACCGTCTACCTGCAATTTGCCTAGTTCAAGACGGTGAGCCAATGCCACCCATCCGATTCTATGCTGGGGAGCCAGTCTGCACCGTCGAAGGGTGTGACAAGTTAATCGTCGTCCTCTCAGACATCCAGGTTCATGGAAGGCTAGCCCTTCCTCTCGCTGAAGCTCTGTTTGATTGGTCGCTGAAAGCTGATATCGGCTCTGGTATGCTAATCGATGCCTTCGCTCATGGAGTAGAGTCTCCACATGAGTTGATTGACGATGACGACACTGACGACACAATACTCGGAATCGGGTCAACACCAGTTGCTAGGGAGAAATTAGCCAGGATGGGTATACCGCTGCTCAAGCATGGAGTCGTTGGCGGGATGACTGGTGTGATGATGGGGGAGGGAAGACGCAAGGGGATTGACCTCTGCGCCATAATGGCCGAGGCAAACCCAGAGATGCCCGATGCTCGTGCCGCAGCTAGGGTGATTGAAAAGTTGGACATGCTATTCCCTGCAATGAAACTAGATCCTGAACCATTGCTTGAAGAGGCTGCAAGAATCGAAGAGCAGATCAAGGCAATGCTACAACATCAATTAGGTGCCTCAGACGAGGCTTTCGAGTCTGGTGAGTCCTCAGCCATGCTCTACGGTTAGAAGTCACCCAAGGTCAACTGACCACTCTTTGGTTCCTGCTCAGGTGCCGTGTCATCCTCTCCTTCAGAGCCACCAACAATTGCCAGCAACTCCACTTCGGAAAGTACGGAAACTCCCAGACGAGACGCCTTGTCTAATTTGGAGCCAGCGGATTCGCCTGCGACTAGGTAGTTGAGTTTCCCCGAAACCGTAGATGTGACCTTACCTCCGGCAGCCTTGATCATCAAGGCTATCTCCTTACGAGGTTTCGACAGAGTACCTGTGATGCAGAAAGTTAGACCTACCAAATGACCTGATTCCTCGATGGCCTCCTCCTCGATTACAATCATCTCCTCGGCCAGACCTTCTACCATGTTCCTTCGTACCGCTATGCCATCCAATAGTGAGCGTGCGACTGTCTCCCCTATTCCTTCTACCTCCAACAAAGATGAGATGGCCTTGTTGTGCTTCGCTTCCTTGCCATCCTCATCGATTAGGGGTTGTTCGTTTCTTGTATCGACCAACTCGAGTAAACTATCCAACTTCCCTACCTTCCCGGCAACGGAGTTGGCTAGTTCTGGACCAATTCCAGGTAACCCGAGTGCGTGGAGGAACTTGCCTAGGCCAATCGTACGTGTACCCTCAATTTGACCTATAACATTGGAAGCTGACTTTTCACCCATCCTATCTAGACTCTGAACCTGATCAATGCCCAAACGATAGAGAGCCGGAAGCGTGTCAACCAAACCGGTTTCACAGAGCTGCTCGGCTAACTTCTCACCAATGCCATCAATCTCCAATGCGCGACACCAGTACAACAGGGCGCGTACAGTTCTTGCCGGACACTCAAGGTTGGTGCACTTGAGGAAGGCTCCGTCCGTTACAAGTTCAGTTTTACATTCACCACACTGACTAGGTGCGTGAATTTCTGAGCTATGTGGAAGGTTTTCGTCGAACTGTTTTCCATCAGCATGCTTCCTACCAACGAGATCTTCGTCACTGGCTCGACCCAAAGATTCGATGACTTTGGGAATTACATCACCTCTCCTGACTATCCGTACCTTATCTCCCACCTTGATACCAAGGCGCTCGACCTCGCCGTAGTTGTGCAGCGTAGTGTTCTCCACCGTAACACCCGATACACTGACTGGTGCAATTCTCGCCACCGGGGTTACTGTTCCAGTTCTACCTGTCTGCCAGTCCACAGCCAGAAGGACGCTTGTCGCTTCCTCTGGAGGGAACTTCCACGCCAACGCCCATCGAGGGTGGTGAGCGGTGGTTCCAAGCAAGCGACGCTTGGAGAAGTCATCAAGTTTGAACACGATGCCATCAACTTCGTAGGGAAGTGAAGCACGCTCGGTGGTATATCGCTTGGTAAGCGCCACCATCGATTCCAGTACCTCTTCGTCGCTGTTACCCTCAGCAACTTCC